>DATLTS010000066.1 GCA_035533475.1 Mycobacteriales bacterium
TCGACCAACAGTGACCGCCAAGGGGGAAGTACGGCCGAGGGCACCAGCAACGGCACCGATAAGCCCAACTCTGGCGATCAACTGACAAACGATCAAGCCGCCACGCCGGTCACCAGACGAAGACCGGCTGAGTAGTTACGATATTCGAATCAGGTGCGGCTGATCCGATCGGCACTCGCAGGCTCGGGTGCTGGCATGCCTTTACCGACGAACTCTGTTCCGCCTTCCACGGCCGGCGGGGGTGAATAGGTCGGCTCCAAAACGGGCCAGGGGTCGGCTCCGTCCGGGTCAGTCCGGTCCATGTCGGAGACGGATTCCGTCGTCATAGCCCGAGGATACCTCCGGTAGATGGGTAGTGTGATCACCTGAAATTAACTCCGCCCGCCACAGCCGTGACAGCGGCGACACCTGCGAGCCCGGCCAGCGTGATTGCAATTTTGAGGAGCAGTCCCTTGAGGAACACCTTCTGTCTGTTCTGGCGGCGGGCATCCAAGAGGTTCTGAATGAACCGCTCCTTCATCTGGGCGGGCGTCCCCTCGGCGTAACGGACGAAGACGTCCGCATTCGGTGCGTCCTCGTACCGGCGAACCAGAAACGCGCCAGCGGCCGCGATGATTGCGAGTCCCAGCAGGGAGGCCACAACGACCCGCCAGTCGAAGGGGAGGTGGGTTGCGAGGAGAAACGCACCCGCCGCCGCAACCAAGACGCTGACGACGACGCCAGCTTTGGAGTCGAGCTGATCTATGTCGGCCAGCAGCTGAGACAGCTTTGCCGCCGCCACGTCGTAGGCAAGCTCGACGCCAGGCGGTGGCCCTGAATGCACGGAGCCGTCGGACTCTGGTAGCGGGCGGTCAGACTCAGTCACCCTTCCATCATGGAAGGCCGGGCTGCCAGTTTCCGGGTTGAAACGACGGGTCGTGGATAACCTGTGATCGGGCCAACGGCTGCACAGCGATCACCAAGATCGCTAAGACACCCGTTAGATTCGGCATCCTTAGTAGCGGGTCGACCGTTCGCTGTGCGCGACAACGCTGGGCCGGAGCTAGACGACGCGTACCGGGTCACGTCCGGGGCATGACCCGGACGACCCCGGACGATCAGTGCTCGTAAGCCTGCACGAGTAGCTGGTACATGAGCTGGGACGTGGCCTGGAACGGCGGGCAACAGGTCGAGCCGCCGGGCAGGCTGACGCCGATCTCCAGGTGGGGACCGAAGGAGTAGCCCACGCTTCCGCAGCCGACTTCGGAGATCGGCTGCCCGGCGTGCACGTACGCGCCGACCGGGACCAGGTCAGGGCCGGTGTGCCCGTAGTAGACGTATCGGCCGACGAGCGGTCCCGAGCTCATCGACAGGACCGGCGCGCTGGGCCCGAAGCCCGGGATGCCTTCCTGAACGACCGTCGCGTTGCCTACGGCGACGAGGACCGCGGCTGAACCGCAGGCGTCGCCGAGCGCATTCACGTCGACCCCGTCGTCGCGGGTCCACGCGCCCGGTGACTGCACCGACGCCGGGTCCGCGAACGGGAAGACGAAGCCGAGCGCGCTGCGCAGCGCGGACCGACTCGCCGCCAGCGGCCGAGTGATCGGACGCGTCGCGAACCGGGTGGCCCAAACCAGCCGGGCCGGCCCGGGCGCCGCGGCCCGGGCCGGTAGGGCGGTCGCCGCCGGCAGCACCACGGAAGGTTGACGGAGCGGCGCCGAGCTCGGCGTGCCCGGGCGCACGCTGGCCGCGGCCGGCAAAACGGCCAGCGTCGTGGTGACCACCGCGACCACGGCGGTCACGACGGCGATCAGCCGCCCGTCGCGCAACCCGGCGGAGTCGCCCCGTCCGACCTGGCCCAGCCGGACCGGGAGGGCGACCAGGGCCACAACCGCGGCGAGCGCATCGATCGCCACCGCCTGCACCACTTGGTGGACGGCGCTTTGCGATCGCCGTCGCAGGACGGCGATCAAGTTCCGGGCGCGCAGCCGGACGCGGGGCACTGGGGATCCTTCCGGGCGCCTGCGGGGTTAGCTGTCGGGTTCGGGCGGAAAGGCTGCCCGGCCACATGCGTGGCTTCACCCCGAGGCCGGCAGGGCCGGCCAGTGGACTGGTGGGTCCCCCACTCCTGCCCGCTGGCTCGTCTGGTCCCGCGGTCGGGGGCAGGGTTCGGCGAGCCGACCGCAAGGGGTCCGGACCTGGTGGCCCGGACCAGCCGTTACCGTACGGTGACCTTCACGCCGGCGTCCAGGCAGGTTGCCCGGGTTCGGGCCCCGAGTCCGCTTCGTCCCGGTCAGCCGTTGGAAACCGTGAGCCTCAGGATCTCCACGGAGAGCTTGGGCTTCCCGTCCCCGGCCGGGGTGCTGCCGGCCCGGGCCACCGTCGCCAGTACGGGCAACCCGGACACGATCGTGCCGAACGGTGTGTACTGCGGCGGCAGCTGGGTGTTCTTGTAGACGAGGAAGAACTGGCTGCCACCGGTGTGCGCCGTGCCGGTGTTCGCCATCGCCACCGTGCCGGCCGGATAGGTGGCGCCGGCGAGATTCTCGTCCGGAATCGTGTATCCGGGGCCGCCGGTGCCGGTCCCGAACGGGTCACCGCACTGGAGCACGTAGATGGAGGTGGTGGTCAGTCGGTGGCACGGCGAGTGGTCGAAGTAGCCCTTGCTCGCGAGGTAGCGGAAGGAAAAGGCCGTGCACGGCGCCTTCGCCGTGTTGAGCCGGATCTTGATCGTGCCCCGGTTGGTCACCATGGTCATGACCTCCGGGGTGCGGTCAGAGATTCCGCGCGTCGGTGGGATCCCGACGTTCTTCACCTTGCCGCCGGTCGCCGCCCGGAAGCTGCACGTGCCGTTGAAGACCGCGGGTGGCGCGGAGAGCGTGGCAACCGGGGTCGGTGTCGCCCGCGGGGACGCGGCTGAGCGCGACGGGCTCCCGGAGAGGTCTACGGCCAGGTAGGAGAGCCCGCCGACCAGCGCCAGGGTTGCCGCGATGGCCCCAATCGTTCGGTTGCGTCGCCGGGCCCGGGCCTGCGCCTCCTGTCGACGGGCCATCCGGCGCTCGTAACGGCGACGGGCGATCTCACGCTCGCGGCGCTTGCTCGAAGGCACGAACCCTCCTGCGGTCTCGGTTGCGCGGAGTCTAGAGACTCCGGGCAACCCGGTTGTACGCCGCCGGTAGTCTCCGGGGGCCGCCTAAGAAGAAAGGACGCGCGTGCTCGTCGCCGGGTTTCCCGCCGGTCCGCCGCAGACCAACTGCTGGGTCGTCGCGCCGGCGCCGGGCGAGGAGTGCGTCGTCGTCGATCCGGGGATCGACGCCGAGCCGGCTCTGGACGCTCTGCTCGCGGAGCACAGGCTGCGGCCGGTGGCGGTTCTGCTGACCCACGGTCACTTCGACCACACGTTCTCGGTCGTCCCGGTCTGCGGCGCGCGGGGGATCCCGGCCTGGATCCACCCAGATGATCGGGGGCAGCTCGCCGATCCGGGCAGCGGCCTTGGGCTGGCGCCGGGCACCCCGCTTTTCGGCCGGCTCACCTGGAGCGAACCCGACGACGTTCGGATCCTCGCCGATGGCGAGGTCCTCGAGCTGGCCGGCCTGCAACTCCGGGTCGCCCACGCCCCAGGGCACACCCCCGGATCGGTGGCGTTCGGTACGGCGGGGGGGTTGTTCTCCGGGGATCTGCTCTTCGCCGGCTCGATCGGCCGCACCGACCTGCCCGGAGGCGACGGCCAGGCGATGCTCGACTCGCTGGCTCGGGTCTGCCTTGCGCTGCCGGACACGACCGAGGTCTGGCCTGGGCACGGGCCGGTGACCACGATCGGGCGTGAGCGTGTCGGCAACCCCTTCCTCACCGGGCTGCTCGCCGGCCAGGGTCGCGGGATCTAGCGGTGTTCCAGGCGCCGCGCGGCACCTTCGATCTGTTGCCCACCGACTCCGAACGCCAACTGGCCGTCCGGGCTGGCCTGGCCGCGCCGCTGCGCCGGGCCGGCTATGGATACGTGGAGACCCCGATCTTCGAAGACACCGCTCTGTTCAGCCGCGGGGTTGGGGAATCAACCGATGTCGTGAGCAAGGAGATGTACACCTTCACGAGCCGAGGTGGTCAGTCGCTGACCTTGCGACCGGAGGGAACGGCCGGCGTGGTCCGCGCCGTGCTCCAGCACGGGTTGGACAAGGCCGGACGACCGGTCAAGCTCTGGTACAGCGGCCCGTTCTTCCGGTACGAGAAGCCGCAGGCCGGGCGTTACCGGCACTTCACCCAGGTCGGTGCGGAAGCGCTCGGTGTCGAGGACCCCGCGCTGGACGCGGAGCTGATCGCGCTCGGTGTGGAGGCGTACCGCGGCCTCGGCTTACGACAATTCCGGTTGCTGCTCAACAGCCTCGGCGACCGGGAGTGCCGGCCGGCCTACCGGGAGGCACTCCAGTCCTTCCTCCGCGGGCTGGCTCTCGACGAGGAGACGCGGCGCCGGATCGAGCTGAACCCCCTTCGGGTGCTGGACGACAAGCGGCCCGATGTGCAGCAGCAGCTGGCCGATGCCCCACTGATCGCCGACTCGCTCTGCGATGCCTGCCGCCGCTACCACGACCAGGTGCGCGAGTTGCTCACTGAGGTCGGGATCGGTTACGTCGACGAACCGCGTTTGGTCCGTGGCCTGGACTACTACACCCGGACGGCCTTCACCTACGACCATCCCGGGCTCGGCGCTCAATCCGAGATCGGCGGTGGCGGTCGCTATGACGGCCTGGCCGAGGAGATCGGTGGGGATGCCCTGGCCGGGATCGGCTGGGCGCTGGGCGTGGACCGCACCGTCCTGGCGCTGGCTGCCGAGGCGATCGACGTCCCGGTCGAACCGGGCTGCGCCGTGTTTGCCGTGCCGATCGGGGCCGGCGCTCGCGGCGTCCTGTTCCGTCTGGTCCTCGAACTCCGGGCTGCCGGCGTCGCCGCCGACCTGGCGTACGGGGGCCGTGGGCTCAAGGGCGCGATGAAAGCCGCCGACCGCTCGGGAGCGCGGTTCGCGATCCTCGCCGGGGAACGGGATCTGGCCGAGGCCGTCGTTCAAGTGAAGGAACTTTCCAGTGGTGAGCAGGTCGCATTTCCGCTGGACGGCCTGGTCGCGAGGCTCGTCGAGCGGCTCGCATGATCCGGACTCATGAGGCCGGCGGGCTGCGGATCGAGGATGCCGGCAGTCGGGTGGAGCTGGCTGGTTGGGTGGCACGCCGTCGGGACCTCGGCGGCGTCGTGTTCGTCGACCTGCGCGATGTAGGCGGAATCGTGCAGGTCGTGTTCCGGGAGGGACCGGCCGCCGAGTCCGCACATGAGCTGCGTGCCGAGTTCTGCATCCACATCGTCGGAACGGTCGCCTGCCGTCCGCCCGGCAACGAGAATCCGGAGCTGGCGACAGGGGCCGTGGAGGTAGTCGCGGAGAGCCTCGAGGTGCTTTCGGCGGCCGCGGAGTTGCCCTTCCCGATCGACGCCGGTGAGGAGATCACCAGCTCGGTGCAGGAGACCCGACGCTGGAGCTACCGATATCTCGACCTACGTCGGGCCGGGCCGGCCCGGGCGATGCGGGTCCGGGCCCGGCTCACCTCGATCATCCGGCGGGTCATGGAGGCACACGGCTTCCTCGACATCGAGACGCCTAGCCTGACCCGGTCCACACCGGAGGGGGCACGCGACTTCCTCGTGCCGGTCCGACTCCAGCCCGGCCACTGGTATGCCCTGCCACAGTCCCCCCAGCTGTTCAAGCAGCTGCTCATGGTCGCCGGGTTCGAGCGGTACTACCAGATCGCGCGCTGCTTCCGGGACGAGGACTTCCGGGCGGATCGCACGCCCGAGTTCACCCAGCTCGACGTGGAGCTGTCCTTCCTCGACGAGGAAGATGTGTACGCGTTGAGCGAGGAGCTACTCGCCACGCTGTGGCTCGAACTGCTCGACGTCGAGCTGCCGACTCCCTTCCCTCGGTTGACCTACGCCGAGGCGATGCGCCGCTACGGCAGCGACAAGCCGGACCTGCGTTTCGAATTCGAGCTGGTCGACCTCACCGGGTTCTTCGCCGGGACCGGGGTCGGGGTCTTCGCGACCGCCGGGCACATCGGCGCGGTGTCGATGGCCGGTGGCGGGTCGCTGTCCCGGCGGGAGCTCGACGCGTGGGTGGACTGGGCGAAGGGTCGAGGCGCCAAGGGCCTTGCCTACGTCGCGGTCGAGCCGGACGGTAGCTTGCGTTCGCCGCTAGCCAAGTTCTTCTCGGAGCAGGAGACGGCCGGCTTCGCGGCGGCCGCGGGCGCCGCGCCGGGCGACCTTGTCCTGATCGCCGCCGGTGAGCGGCGGAGGACGCTCGAGTTGCTGGGCGCGCTCCGGCTTGCGGTTGCGCGCGACCGCGGGCTGGTCCGCGAGGGCGAGTGGCGCTTCGTCTGGGTCGTCGAGGCGCCGATGTTCGAGCCGACCGACGCCGGCGGTTGGACCGCGGTGCACCATCCGTTCACCGCGCCGACCACCGAATGGGGCGAGAGCTTCCACACCGACCCGGAGGCTGCGCTGGCCCGGGCCTACGACGTCGTCGGCAATGGCATGGAGCTCGGCGGCGGCTCGATCCGGATCCATCGGGGCGAGATGCAGCAGCGGGTTTTCGACGTGATCGGGTTGTCCCGGGCCGAGGCCGCGAGCAAGTTCGGGTTCCTACTTGAGGCGTTCCGCTACGGGCCGCCTCCGCACGGCGGGATCGCGTTTGGCCTCGATCGGCTGGCTGCCGTGCTGGCCGGCACCGATGCGATCCGGGAAGTGATGGCGTTCCCCAAGGCGTCGAGCGGCGGCGACCCGCTCACCGGGGCGCCGACGCCGATCACCTCGGAACAACGCCGGGAGGCGGGGATCGACACCGTTCCCCCGCCAGCCGACGGCTAGGGCGCCGGGCCGGGTTGGGCTGGGTTGGGGTTGCGTTGGGGTTGGGCCGGGGTTGGGCTGGGCCGGGCGCCGAGTGTGCAATTTCCGACACGGGCCCACGCTGGAAGGCCGGTGACGGGCGTCGGGAATTGCACACTCGCGGGCCGAGGCCGGGCCGGGGTTGGGTTGGGCCAGGCGCCGAGTGTGCAATTTCCGACACGGGCCCACGCTTGGACGCCGGCAAGAGGCGTCGGAAATTGCACACTCGCGGCTGATCACGCCGTATCGAGGGGTCCTGGTGGGGTCAGGCAGTCGCCGCGGGGTGCCCACCCGGGTGGCCCAGCCGCCAACGCTGCACGCCGAGCACCGCGGCGACCAGCAGGCCGGCGAGCAGGCCGTCGAGCCAGAAATGGTTCGCGGTGACGATGACGGCCAGCCCGGTGAGTGCCGGCTGGGCCAAGACGAGCCACCTCCACCGGCTGCGGCTCACCGTGATCACCGCGACCGCGATGAGGATCGCCCAGCCGACGTGTACCGACGGCAGGCTGGCGAACTGGTCGGTCCAGCGGTTCGCGGCGGCGCCGTAGACCGATTGGTGGTAAAGCCGGCCGGTGTCGACGAGCCCGAGGCCGCCGACCAGGCGGGGCGGGGCGACCGGAACCAGTTGGATGAGCAGGCAGGCGCCGGTGAAGGCGATCACCGCGGCGCGCCACCGTCGGTAACGGTCCCGATGCCGGAGGTAGAGCCAGCCCAGGAAGACGAGCATCGACCCGACGTGGGCAACGATGTAGAAGCCGTTGAGCAGCTCGATCAGCAGGTGATGGGGCAGGAAGGCGCGTTGCACCGCGAGCTCGCTCGGCAGGTGTAGCGCGCGCTCGACGCGCCAGAGCCACTGTCCGTTGGCGATGGCGGCCGCTGGTTGCCGGTCGCCCAGGGCGCCGACCAGTCGCCAACCGAGGAAAAGCCCGACGACGAGGATGAGCTCGCGGGCCGCGCCGATCGGTGCCGCCAGGTCGATCGGCGCCCGGGTAGGGGGAGCGATCAGGCCGGCGGCGAACGGACGCCGGCACGCGGAGCAGACGTCGGCGCCCATCGCGTTCCGCGCGCGGCACTGGACACAGACCCAGCCGGGCGGGGCCATACCCCGGGCGATCAGGCTGGTCTCGCTCACGGGTCTTGCTTCGGCATCGGAGCCCCGGAACCGGAGCCCTGCACCCGGAGCCCTGCACCCGGAGCGCCGAACCCGGAGCGCCGAACCCGGAGCCCCGCACCCGGAGCGCCGAACCGGAGCCCCCGGCTAGTTCGAGCGCCCGCGCAGGACGCTGGCGACGAGCAGTCCGGCCACCAGCACCGGCAGCACGGCGATCGCCGCCGTGCGCGCCCCGCCGTGCACCAGGCCGGCTACGACGCCGAGCACGACGAGGGCGCCGACGAACAGTTCCGGGGTGTCGCCGACGAGGAAGTCCCACCAGAACCGGCCGAAGCCGATCAGCCAGCGCATCGGGAGTGGTCGGGTGACCGGCTCAGGCCGGGCGGACATCCGTCACCCGCCCGCGGCCCAGCGTGGAGACGACGAGGGCGGTGATCGCGGCGTAGCAGCCGACGAGCACCGGGATCGCCAGGTCGGAGCCGGGCCAGTGCACGCCCAGCCCCTCCCCGCTCCAGAAGGTGCCGAACGAGACGAGCATTAGGCCCACACTCATTTTCATGGCGTTCTCCGGGACCCCTGCCAATTGCCGGGCGAGCACCGCACCCACCGCGGCGACGAGGACGACGGCGGCCCCCGCGGACAGTGCGGCAAGCCCGATGTGGCCGCCGGTCGTGCCGAGGGTGATCACGATGACGACCACCTCGAGCCCCTCGAGGAATACCCCCTTGAACGCCACCGTGAACCCCACCGCATCGCGTCCAGGACGGCGGCCGGCGGCGGACAGCTCGGCCACCTGCGCAGCGAAGATCGCGTCCTCGTCGTGCTTGGGCTTGTACCCGCTCGCCCGCAGCACGGCCTTGCGCAGCCACTGGAGACCGAAGATGAGCAGGATGGCACCGACGACGAGGCGCAGCGCGGACAGCGGCACGTAGTGCACGATCGCCGGGCCGGCCGCGGCGACGAGCGCAGCCAGGACGAGCAGCGCGGCACCCAGCCCCTCGAACGCGGTGCGCCACCCCCGGGTGAGCCCGACGGCGAGCACGATGGTGAGGGCCTCGACCATCTCCACCGCGCTGGCGAGGAACACCGCGACGACGAGAACTACGGTCGCGGAGTTCACCGGCTCAGCCTAGACAACCCCGGCGTAGGGTCGACCGATGGCCGAGAGCCTGTTCGAGATGTCGGCGCGCCAGGCCGAGGACGCGGGCGCGCCGCTCGCCGTCCGGATGCGCCCGGCGAGCCTCGACGAGGTCGTCGGGCAGGATCATCTGCTCGCTGCCGGGGCCCCGCTGCGCCGGTTGGTCGAAGGCGGAGCCAGTGGGGCGCTGATCCTCTGGGGCCCGCCCGGCTCCGGCAAGACGACCCTCGCCATGCTCGTCGCGGCGGCCGCGGGACGGCGCTTCCGACAGCTCTCCGCGGTCGACGCCGGGGTCAAGGACGTCCGGGAGGCGGTCGTTGCGGCCCGGTCCGACCGTGGCCTGCACGGCGTGTCCACCGTGCTGTTCATCGACGAGGTGCACCGGTTCTCCAAGGCGCAGCAGGATGCGCTGCTCGGCCCGGTCGAGCGCGGTTGGGTCACCCTGATCGCGGCCACCACGGAGAATCCGTTCTTCTCGGTGATCGCCCCGTTGATGTCCAGGTCCCTGCTACTAACGCTCCATCCCCTCAACGACGCCGATCTCCGCCTCCTCATTCGTAGAGCACTTGCTGACCCGAGGGGTCTCGCCGACGCGGTGAGCCTCGACCCGGACGCGGAGGAGCACCTGCTCCGGATGGCCGCCGGGGACGCCAGGCGTGCGCTGACCGCGCTGGAAGCCGGCGCGGAGTCCGCCCGGGCCGCCGGGATGGCGGCGGTCGACCTGGCCACCCTCGAGGCAGCCGTCGACCGGGCGGCGCTGCGCTACGACCGGGACGGCGATTCGCACTACGACGTGGCGAGCGCCTTGATCAAGAGCATCCGCGGCGGGGACGTCGACGCGGCCCTGCACTACCTGGCGCGGATGCTCGAGGCCGGGGAGGATCCCAGGTTCGTCGCCCGGCGGCTGGTCATCCTGGCCAGCGAGGACGTCGGGCTGGCCGACCCGTCGGCCCTTCAGGTCGCCGTCGCGGCGGCGCAGGCGCTGGAGCTGATCGGTTTGCCGGAGGCCCGGATCAACCTGGCGCAGGCAACGATCCACCTGGCCCTGGCCCCGAAGTCCAACGCGGTGGTCAGGGCGATCGACGCGGCTTCGGCGGATGTGCGGGCCGGGCTGGTCGGGCCGGTGCCGACGCATCTGCGCGACGGGCACTACCGGTCGGCGGAGCGCCTGCAGCACGGGGCCGGGTACCGATATCCTCACGACTTCCCGGGCGGTGTCGTGGCGCAGCAGTACGCGCCGGACGCCGTCACCGGCCGGGAGTACTACCAACCGACCGATCGGGGCGGCGAGCCGGCCGCCCGCCTCCGGATCGCCGAGTTGCGGGCGGCGCTGCGCGGCCCGGACTAGGAGAGGGGACCCATGCTCAGCGGAGGACAGGTTGCCGCCCTCATCGTCGCCGTGGCCTGGGCCGTCCTGGTCTGCTTCCTCAGCTACGTCCTGGTCAAGCTGGGCAAGGTGATCGGCGCGGCCGGGGGCCTGGTCCGCGGGGTCACCGACGAGACCGTCCCGCTGATCGCCGAGATGAAGCTGACCGTCGGCCAGGTGAACACCGAACTCGGCCGGGTGGACTCGATCACCGAGCATGTCCAGGAGATCTCCGGCAATGTCTCGGCGATGACGTCGCTGGTCTCTGCCACCGTGGGCAGCCCGATCATCAAGGTCGCCGCCTTCTCCTACGGGGTGCGCCGGGCGATCGGGGATCGGAACCGGGCCGACGTCGAGAAGCGGGTCAAGGACGAGCTCAAGGCTCAGCGGGCCGCCCGGCGCCGGGCCAAGCGGGACGGCTGACGGCGTGCGCCGGGTCTTCTGGCTCGCGCTTGGCGCGACCGTGGGTGTCCTCGTCGTCCGTCGGGTCGGCCGGGTCGCGAACGCCTGGACGCCGGCCGGCCTGACCGAACGGGCCGGTGGGCTCGGCCAGCGGGTGAGCGGCTTCTTCGACGAGGTTGCTGCCGCGGCAGCCGAGCGGGAGGCCGAGTTGCGTTCGGCGCTCGGGGTCGACGGTCGGCCCGACGAGGTGGCCTGATGCACTCCGCGGAGATCAACCGTCGCTTCCTCGCCTTCTTTCAGCGCCACGGGCACACCCTGGTCGCCAGTTCCCCACTGCCGACGCGGGACCCGACGCTGCTTTTCATCCCGGCCGGGATGGCGCCGTTCAAGCCTTACTTCCTGGGCGAGCAGGAGCCCCCCTACGCGCGCGCGGCCAGCGTGCAGAAGTGCGTGCGCACCGTCGACATCGACGTGGTCGGCACCACCTCCCGGCACCTGACCTTCTTCCAGATGGCGGGCAACTTCTCCTTCGGCGACTACTTCAAGGAACGGGCCATCCCGCTGGCCTGGGAGCTGCTCAGCTCCAGCCCGGTCGACGGCGGCCTCGGATTCGACCCGGACCGGCTGTGGGCGACGGTCTACCAGGACGACGACGAGGCGTTCCGGCTGTGGACCGACGTGGTCGGCCTGCCGCCCGGGCGGGTGCAGCGGCGCGGTATGCAGGACAACTTCTGGGACATGGGCGTGCCCGGACCGTGCGGCCCCTGCTCGGAGATCTACTACGACCGGGGCCCCGAGCACGGTCGCGAGGGCGGCCCCGTCGTCGACGAGGAGCGTTACCTCGAGGTCTGGAACCTGGTGTTCATGGAGTCCGAGCGCGGCCCCGGCACCGGCAAGGACTATCCGATCCTCGGCCCGCTGCCCGGTCGCAACATCGACACCGGGCTCGGCGTCGAGCGCACCGCCACGCTGCTCCAGGGCGTGGAGAACGTTTTCGAGACCGATCTGCTCCGGCCATTGCTCGACCTGGCCGTCGAGCTCACCGGGACCCGCTACGGCGGGTCGGACCCGGACGACGTCCGCCTGCGGGTGATCGCCGACCATTCGCGGACAGCGGCCATGCTGATCGCCGACGGCGTCGTCCCGGGCAACGAGGGCCAGGGCTACGTGCTGCGCCGGCTGCTGCGCCGGATCATCCAGCGGGCCCGCTTGCTCGGCGCCGACCGGGCGGTCGCCGAAACGCTGGTCGGCCGGGCCGCGCAGATCATGGCTGCGTCCTATCCGGAGCTCGCCGAGAGCCGCGCCCGGATCGTCGCGGTCGCGACCGCGGAGGAGGATTCCTTCCTGGCCACCTTGCGCACCGGCACGACGCACTTCGAACGGGCCGCCGCCGACACCCGGACCGCCGGCTCGGCCGTGCTCTCCGGCGACGCGGCGTTCGCGCTGCACGACACGTTCGGCTTCCCGATCGAACTGACGCTGGAGATGGCGGGGGAGAGCGGGCTGGCGGTCGACGAGGAGGGCTTCCGTCGGCTGATGGCCGAGCAGCGGGCCCGGGCCAAGGCCGACGCGCAGGCCCGCAAGACCGGCCACGTAGACGTGTCGGTTTACCGGGCGGTGCGCGACGCGGCCGGGCCCACCGAGTTCACCGGCTACGCCTCGGTGGCGGAGCAGGGCAGCGTCCGGGGCCTGCTCGTCGGCGACGCGCCGGCGGCCAGCGCCGGCGCCGGCACCGAGGTCGAGTTCATCCTGGACCGCACGCCGTTCTACGCCGAGTCCGGCGGCCAGCTGGCCGACGAGGGGAGCTTCACGCTGGCCTCGGGGGCGGTCCTCGAGGTTCTCGACGTCCAGCGCCCGCTCCCGGACCTGGTGGTGCACCGGGCCCGGGTGCGGTCCGGTGAGGTGCTCGTCGGGGCCGCCGGCTACGCCGAGGTCGACGTCGAGCGCCGGCGCGCGATCAGCCGGGCGCACACGGCCACGCACCTCATCCACCAGGCGGTCCGCCGGGCGCTCGGTGAGCACGCGGCCCAGGCCGGTTCGCTCAACGCCCCCGGACGGCTCCGCTTCGACTTCACCTCCCCGGGCGGGGTCCCGTCGTCGATGCTCGCCGACGTGGAGGACGAGGTGAACTCGGTCCTCATCGACGACCTCCAGGTGCGGGCTTTCGTCACGACCCAGGCGGAGGCGCAGCGGATCGGGGCGCTTGCCCTGTTCGGCGAGAAGTACGGCGAACAGGTCCGGGTGGTGGAGGTCGGCGACTACGCCCGCGAGCTTTGCGGCGGGACGCACGCCGCCCGGTCCGGGCAGCTCGGGCTGGTCAAGCTGCTCGGGGAGTCCTCGATCGGGGCCGGTGTTCGCCGGCTCGATGCGCTCGTCGGCCTCGACGCGTTCCGCCACCTCGCCCGCGAACACGTCCTCGTCGGGCAGCTGGCCGAGACGTTGCACACCCGGCCCGAGGAGCTGCCCGGCCGGGTCGGTGAGCTGATCGACCGGTTGCGGGGCGCCGAGAAGGAGCTGGAGCGGCTGCGCAGCGGCGCGGTGCTCGCCTCCGCGCCGCAGCTCGCCGCCGGGGCACAGGACGTCTCCGGGGTGGCGGTGGTCGCGCACGCCGCGCCGGTCGGCACCACGCCCGACGATGTGCGCAAGCTTGCCCTCGACGTTCGCGGTCGGATCGACCCGGCCCGGCCCGCCGTCGTCGCGGTCGCGGCCGCCGGTGAGGGCCGCGCCGTCCTCGTCGTCGCGGTCAATGACGCCGGCCGGCAACGCGGGCTGGCCGCCGGCCCGCTGGTGGCGGCCGGAGCGGCGGCCGTCGGTGGCAGTGGCGGCGGCAAGGACGACATCGCTCAGGGCGGCGGTGCCCGGCCGGAAGGCGTCGGGGAGGCGTTGGCCGCGGTCCGGGACGCCGTCGGCCGGCGCATCACGGGCGGGTGAGACGCGGCATGCGACTCGGCATCGACGTGGGCACCGTGCGGGTCGGCGTGGCCGGCTGCGATCCGGGCGGCGTGCTCGCCGCGCCGGTGGCGGTGCTGCGCCGCGATCGGGCCGGAGCCGAGCTCGAAGAGCTGCGCCGGCTGGTGGTCGAGCGGGACTGCGTCGAGGTCGTCGTCGGCCTGCCGCGCAGCCTGTCCGGCCGGGCCGGCCCGGCCGAGCGGGCCGCCCGCGCCTACGCCGCCGGCCTGGCCGGGGTGCTCGCCCCGATCCCGGTCCGGCTGGTCGACGAGCGGCTCAGCACGGTCCAGGCGACCGCCGGCCTCGCCGCCGCCGGGGTCCGCGGCCGGCGCGCCCGGGCCCGGGTGGACGCCGCGGCGGCCACCGTGATCCTCCAGGCCGCCCTGGACGCGGAGCGGCGTACCGGGCGGCCGCCGGGGGAGCTGGCCGGCGATGCCTGACCGCGGGCTCGCCGCCATCGGGTTCGACCACGGAGACATGCCCGGGCCGCCGACTCCCCGACCGCGACGGCGCCTCGCCGCCCCGCTCGCCCTCGGGGTGGCCATCGTGCTCATCGTGTCGCTGTCCGCGGTCGGTCTGGCGGCCGGCGTGCACGGCCTGTCGCACCTGTTCGGCACCCCGGACTACTCCGGCGCGGGATACGGCCGGGTCGTCGTCGCGGTCGTCTCGGGGGAGACGGCCACCCAGATCGGCCAGGCGCTGGACGCCGACGGGGTGGTCGCCAGCGTGCAGGCGTTCACCGATGCGGCCAACAACGACCCGCGCTCCCGGTTGATCGCACCCGGGTACTACCTGCTGCACAAGCATATGAAGGCGAGCCTCGCCCTCGACCTGCTGCTCGCGCCGGGTTCCGCCGTCGGCCGGGTGATCATCCCGGAGGGTTTCACCGTCGCGGAGATCCTCGCCCGGCTCGCGGCCCGGACTTCGATCAGCCGGGCCGCCCTCGCCGCCGCCGCCGCCGACCCGTCGGCGCTCGGGCTGCCCGGCTACTCCGGCGGCCGGCTCGAAGGTTTCTGCTTCCCGGCGACCTACGACTTCCCACCGGGGACCACCGCGACGGCCGCGTTGAGAGCGATGGTGGCGAAGTTCACCGCGGTCGCCGCCCAGCTCGAACTGACCACCGGTGCGGCGCGGCTCGGCCAGTCGCCCTACACGGTGCTGAGCATCGCCTCGATCGTCCAGCGGGAAGGTTTCAAGGCAGCCGACCTGCCGAAGATCGCCCGGGTCTTCGACAACCGGCTGGCCCGTGGGATGCCGCTGCAGAGCGACGCGACGCTCTACTACGTGCTCGGCCCGAACCACGGTCCGCTCACCGCCGTGGACCTGACCGACGCCAGCCCCTACAACACGAGAATCCACGCCGGGCTGCCCCCGACGCCGATCGCGAATCCGGGCACGGCCGCGCTCCAAGCGGCGCTGGATCCCGCCCCCGGCCCGTGGCTGTACTTCACCACCATGGACAAGGCGGGGGATACGGCGTTCGAGACGACGTACGCCCAGCACGAGCAGGATGCGGCGATCGCGGCCAGCCGCGGCATCCACTGACCCGATCCGCGGCCGCCGTGCTCGGCCGCCCCATCGCGCACTCGCTGTCGCCGGTGCTGCACCGGGCCGCCTACGCCGCGCTCGGTCTGGGCTGGACCTATCGCGCCGTCGACTGCGGCGTCGTCGAGCTGCCGGCAACCCTGCACCGGCTGGCCGCCGACCATGCCGGCGTCTCGCTCACCAAGCCGCTGAAGCTGGCCGCGGCCGGTCTGGTCGGCTCGTCGGATCCGATCGCGGCGGAGGTCGGGGCGGTGAACACGATCGTCTTCAACGGCGCGGAGCCGTCGGCCTGGATCGGCTACAACACCGACGTCGCCGGCGTCGTCGCCGCGGTGCGCGAGACCGGCGTCGAGGTGACCGGCGCCCCGGCGCTGGTGCTCGGCGCGGGTGGCGCCGCCCGGGCGGCCGTGACGGCCCTGATCCGGCTCGGGGCAGACCCGATCACGGTGTGCGCCCGCCGGATGGAGGCAGCCGTCGAGGTCGCAGCCTTGGGCGGGGCCGCCGCGGGCTGGGCGGCGGCGCCGCGGCTGGTGACCGGCGCGCGTCTGGTCGTCTCGACCGTGCCACCGGCCGCGGCGGAGGAGCTGGCCGGGGCGGGCTGGCCGGCGAGCGCTGCGGTCGTCGACGTCATCTACCAGGGTTGGCCGACCGGGCTCGGCCGGCTGGCCGGGGCCGCCGGTGCGCCAGTGGTGGGCGGCCTGGCCATGCTCGTCGCCCAGGCGGCGGAGGCGGTCCGGCTGATGACCGGCCGGGAACCGCCGGTGGCGGCGATGCGGGAGGCCGGGGAGCGTGCGCTCAGCAGCAAGCACTGATTTCTGGTGCGCCGGGACGCCTGCGGTCTCGCATCCGGTTTGACATGGGCGGTGACTCCGTAGCATGCCGTCATTACGTCTACCATACGTAAGGACATGGGAGTCGGGTGAGCGAAGCAGCGGCCCCGAGTCCGACTTCCCCCGCTGGCTCGATCAGGCCGAGCCGGCGCTCGGTGGCTTCACCCGTCGGCACGCCCTCGAACATGGCCTCATCCCCACGGTTGAGGCGGCACTGGCCAAAGAATTGACCGCGGGCTCAGCTTGACAAGAATCGCCATGGGGGAGGCCGGGATTCTCCGGCGCCGGACGCTACGCGCTTGCAACGTAACGCCGCAAGGCCTCGCGAGCGACCTCTGAGACGTCTCGATTTTGGCGCCGCGCCAGATCCTTGAGCTGATCTGCGAGTTCGTCCTCAACCCGGATACCCAGCCGTCGAGCCGGACCCTTCCGCGCGCTCAGCGGCGGCCGGCCGACGCGCCGCCGCTTGGCCGTGCCAAGGTCGTATCCGGCTTCCGCCTCCGCGGCCAACGCGCCGAGCACCTCGGGGCTCAGTTCGTCGCCGCCCTTCGACCGCAGTTGCCGAAGCGGCACCTGGTCGCTGCCCGCGGCGGCGCCTGCCCGTGCGTCTACCTTCGCCACCGTTGCGCCTCCTGGTACTCGAACCGATATTTCGTCCGCAGCCTCATGGCGTGAATTACCAGCACGCTGCCGTCGGGGACCTCGACTGCCATCACTTCCAGCGCAACCCCGTTCGGATCATCGCCGAGGTACACCAACCGATCCGTTCGGGGGGCCGTAGCTCCGCGCTGAATGAAGATCAGCCCGCAGTGCTCGATCACGAACTGGATGCGAGACCGAGTTATCCGGTGCTTACGAGCCGACCGGGCCTACCGGTAACGCATCGATCATTATGTCCCACAAAATGAAGGAGCGCAAGGTCAGGTCTGTGCCGGCAACAGGGGTGGATCCTGTCTGCGGGGATGCTGCGATGGCGACGAGTGGACGCGACGAGTCGATTCGAGGGGACCACCGCTGGCAAGGACGAAGCAAGCTGGCGGCGTGACGATCAGCGCGGCCCTTGTCCCAGGGGCGAGCGCAGGAGGTGGCGATGATGCGGGCGGCCGGGGAGGCTCAGCAGCAGTCCGGGTCGATGACCCGGCACAGCGCACCGAGCGCTGGCCGGACCGCGCGGTAGTAGACGTTCATCCCGCGCCGCTCGCGCTCGACCAGCCCGGCGGCGAGCAGCTGCCCGAGATGGTGGCTGACGGTGGCGTCGGTGAGGCCCACCGCACCCGCCAGGTCGCCGTTGCACGCTTCCGGCCCGGTCAACAGGATCGACATCAGCCGGATTCGCACCGGATCGGCCAGCGCCTTGAGCCGCAGCGCCACCTGGAGCGCGGCGTCGTCCCCGGTGCGCTCCGCGCCGATCGGGGCGCAACAGACCGGCGATCGGACGTCGAGGACCGGCAGCGGCTTCGGCACCCCCCGATCCTCCCACCTTCTTGACATACGTCAAGGTAACTGGAACGGTGACGTCCGAGACGTTCGTCGAAAGAGGTGGTCATGTCCCGGCTTCAGCTGGCACTCAACGTCGATGACATCGAGGAGTCGGTGGCGTTCTATACCCGGCTCTTCGGCACCGAGCCGGCCAAGCGCCGCCCCGGGTACGCGAACTTCGCGATCGCGGAGCCGCCGCTCAAGCTCGTGCTTCTGGAGAATCCCGGCCGCGGCGGATCGCTGAACCACCTGGGTGTCGAAGGGTCCAGCGCCGAGCTGGCGACCCAGCTCGCCCGGCTGACCGAGCGGGGATTTCGTCCCGACGAGGAGCTGAACACCACCTGCTGCTACGCGGTGCAGGACAAGTTCTGGCTGACCGCACCGGACGGCGAGCGCTGGGAGCACTACACCGTGCTCGCCGACAGCGACCCCGCGCCGACGGTCGATGGAACGGCCTGCTGCGCCACCGGGTGAATGGGTTCGCCCGCAAGGCGCTCGCCGAGTTCCTCGGCACCGCCCTGCTCGTCGCGACGGTCGTCGGCTCGGGAATCTTCGTCACCGGACTGACCGGGGACCCCGCGCTGCGGTTGCTGACCAACGCGCTGGTAACCGGCGCGATGCTCGTGGCGCTGATCGTCGCACTCGGTCCGGTGTCGGCCGCCTTCAATCCCTGGGTGACGCTGGCCGAACGGATCTTCGGGGCGATCCGCACCGGCGAGGCCGTCGGGTTCGCCGTCGCCCAGACCGTGGGCGGGATCGCCGGAACGGTGCTCGCGAACCTGATGTTCTCCCGACCGGCGATCGCCATCTCCACCCACGCCCGGACCGGGAGCGGGCGGTGGCTGTCCGAGGGACTGACCACGTTCGGGCTGCTGCTCGTCGTGTTCGGCGTGGTCCGGTCCGGCCGCCGGGCCCACGTCGGCTACGCCGTCGGCTGCTACGTCACCGCCAGCTACTTCTTCGCGGCGACCGGCTTCTCCAATGCCGCGGTCACGATCGCCCGGATGTTCTCCGACACGTTCGCCGGGATCGCGCCGCGGTCCGTGCCGGGGTTTCTCGTCGCTCAGCTGATCGGCACCGTGGCCGCGGTGGCCGCGGTCCGGGCCCTGTACCCGCAGGCCCGGGAGCTCGCCGTGGAGCTGACCCGGTAGCCGGCGTTCGTTCTGGCATGCTGCCCGGATGGTCGGCCCGGTCTTCCGCGCGCCGCCGGGCTGGCCGCCGCCACCGCCGGGGTGGCTACCGCCCGAGGGCTGGCAGCCCGACCCCGCCTGGCCGCCGGCGCCGGCCGGGTGGCAGTTCTACCTGCCCGAAGCCGAGCACCCGCCGGCGGCGCCGGTCGGCGCGTCGGAGCGGATCGTCCTGCGCCGCGAGATCCTCGTCGTCCTCGCCTTCTTCCCGCTTCCCTACATCGTCAGCGCGGTGGCCGGCCTGGCCCAGGCGCTGTCCGGCCAGTCCCGCGCCCGATTCCCGGTCGTCGTCGCCGGGCACCCGGTCGCCTCCGCCGTGCTGCTTGCCCTCGACCTGCTCGCCGCCTTCGCCCCGGTGCTGCTGATCTGGTACCTGCTCGGCCGGAGCGGCGAATCGCTGCGCGCGATCGGTTGGGACCGCACCCGGCCGCGCTCGGACGCCGGCTGGTCGCTACTGCTCTGGCCGGGCACCTTCGTGGTCAATGCGGTGGTCGGGGTCTGGATTGTGCGGACGTTCCCGCACGCCGCATTCACGCTGCCCACCGGCCACCGGCTCGCCCTGGTCTACCTGCTGCCCGGTCTGCTGGCCGCGGCCAACGCCGGCTTCGTCGAGGAGTTCGTCGTCACCGGATACCTGCTGCACCGGCTCGAGCAACTGGGGGTCTCCCGCCGGCGCGCCCTTGCGATATCGGTGGCCGTGCGGACGAGCTACCACGTGTACTACGGGATCAGCGCGCTCGTCATGGTCCCGCTCGGCCTGCTTTTCGGGGGATTCTGGCAGCGCAAGGGCCGGCTGATCCCGATCGTGGCCGCGCACGCGCTCTACGACGCGCTGCTGCTCGGGGTCGCGATCGGGGTGACCGGACACTAAGCCGCCGACGCGGGCGTTCAAGCAACCCGGTCCGCCCGCCGATGGCCATGGGGAAGCCAACGGCTCCGTGCTTGCCGAAAGAGGTGCGCCCCATGTCCGACTCCGCCAGCCGCTCGGGCCGGCTCCAGATCGCCATCACCGAGCTGCTCCAGCAGGCTCCGGAGATCGAGGCCGCCGCCGTCGTGTCCTTCGACGGGTTGCCGATGGCCTCCGCCCTGCCGGCCAGCATGGACGAGGACCGGGTCGCCGCAATGAGCGCGGCCCTGCTCTCGCTCGGCGAGCGTGCGGCCGAAGGCCTGGGTCGCGGCGAGCTGTCGCAGGTCTACATCGAGGGTGACAACGGCACCGTCTTCCTGGTATCCGCCGACAACGAGGCCGTCCTAGTCGCGGTCGCCAGCCGCGGGGCCAAGGTCGGGATGATGCTCTTCGAGGTGCGCCGCGCGGCTGTCGCGGTCGCCGACGCGCTGCGTGCCGCGGACCCGGTCACGGCTGTGGGGGGGCCGGCGGAGCCGGCCGTCGTTGAAGCCGAAGAGTCGTTCGGCACCGTGGAGCACCCGTCCTACGAGCCGGCCGCAAGCTGGCCGACGTATGCCACGAACGGCGCGGTCGCGGCCGTGCCCGCCGATCCCACCAGCTGGTCCTAAGTCCGCCCACCGATCAACGACCCGACGGGGCACACCGTGAGACTGGAAGGCTCGCTCGACGCCTTCAGCCTGCCGGACATCTTTGTTTTGCTGTCCATGACGAAGAAGTCCGGCGCGCTGCACCTGACTCGGCCCGGCGTGGCCGGCGTCGTGCACTTCACCGCGGGTTCGATCACGGGTGGCTGCTCCGACCTTTCCCGCCAGGCCCTCGGCCGCCGGCTCGCCGCCGGTGGTCTGATCGACGACGCCACGTTGAGCGAGGCGGTCGATCGGGTCGAGGCAGACCCGTCGCTGGGGCTCGCCCGGGTCGTTCAGCAGCTGTCAGTGCTCGACGACTCCGTGTTGCACGAGGCGATCGGCGAGCAGATCACCGACACGGTTTTCGACATGCTCCGTTGGCCTGACGGCGATTTCGCATTCGTCGTCGACGAAGCCAACCCGGACGACGTGGGAGTCACCCGCGGGGTGGACGAGGTGGTCGCCGACGCGCGCGGCCGGCTCGAATCATGGGCCCGGGTCTCGGCCACGATCCCCTCGCCGGCCGCCGTCGTTTCACTCGCGCTCGGCGTCCAGGTGGATGCCAGTGTGAGCCGTGACGAGTGGGCGGTCCTCGCCCTGGTGGACGGTCGCCGCAGCGTCGCCGAAGTCTGCCGGCTGGGTGGGCGCGGGGAGTACGCCGTTGTGTCGACGTTGGCCGAGCTGGTCGAACGCGGGCTCGTGCGCACCGACGACGACGAGGGGGTCGCGGCGATCGCCCGTCGCCAGTCCCTGCTCAGCCGCCTGGAGAGTGTGGATCCGCCGTCGGCGGCCTCGGAATCTGCGGAGCCTGCGGTCGAGCCGCCGGTCTCGCAGGCGTCCCGGCTCCCGGCCGATCCCGAGCCGGTGCCCGAGTCGATGGTCGAATCGATGGTCGAATCGATCGTCGAGGACGTCACCCACTTCGAATCCGACGGTCGGTCGGAGGTCACCCCGACCCGGCCGGAGCCGTTCCTTCCGCGCCGGCGCCCGGAGCACGCGGAGGACGTCCCGGTGCAGATCGGCCGTCGGGTCAGCGCGCCTGTTTCCCCAAGTGCCGGCAGCCCGGTTGCCGCTGCCGCGGGGAACGCCGCTGTCGCGACCGCGCCCGCAGCGGTCATCGAACGCGATCCGGGTGTCAACAAGAGTCTGCTGCTCCGGCTCATCGCCGGGGTCCGGGGGTTGTGAGTTGACGACACGTGCGCGCCGCCGCGGAACCGGCACTGCGGTCAAGATCGTCGTGACCGGGCCGTTCTCTGCCGGGAAGACCACGCTGATCCGCACGATCAGCGAGATCACCGTCCTCTCGACGGAGAAAGACATCACCGACGGGACCCGCTCGCGCAAGAGCGAGACGACCGTCGCGATGGACTTCGGTCGGATCACCATCGACCGTGACCTCGTCCTCTACCTGTTCGGTACGCCCGGGCAGGACCGGTTCGACTTCATGTGGGAGATCCTCGGCGAAGGGATGCTCGGCTACATAGTTCTCGTCGACGCTTCCCGGCCGGACTCGCTCGAGGAGGCGGTCGGGATCCTGTCGGCGTTCCGCCGGATGGCGCGGGTGCCCTTCGTCGTCGCACTGAACCGGGCGGAGGGCCTCGACGAGGACGACGAGGCGCGGGTCCGCGCCGCGCTGTCACTAGCACCAGATGTGCCGGTCGTGCCCTGCGATGCCCTCGATCGCGAGTCGGTCAAGGCCGTGCTGCTCGCGCTCCTCTACGCGGTCGTCGACTCGCTGGAGTCCCCGGCGGCCGTACAGGCCTGACCGTGCGCTGGCCCTGGAGCAGATCCCGCCGCGCTGCCCGAGCCCGTGGCGGTCGCCACCGTGCGCTCCCGCCGGGCGCCGTCGTCGCCGGCTGGTCCAGCCTGGATGGCTCCGTTTCGCCGCCGGGCCGCTTGGTCGCCGGCGTCAGCGGGGACGTCCGGCTGGTCTTCACCGACGGCAGCGAGTTGGTCCTCGACGGCGGGTCGTCCCCGGCGCAGGCGTTTCGGGAAGTCGCCCGGGCCATGACGGAGCGCCCACGTTGACCCAGCTCACCTCACTGCACGCCCCGCGGCAGGCCGGCGAGCGGATCTCGTCGGGGCCGCCGTGGTTGCGCCGGTTCCGCCGCAAGCTGGTCATCCTGGACGCCTTCGCCGGGGTCGCCGGGTCGGTCGCCGTCGTGCTCGTCCGCTACGACGGCAGGGGCGTGGACGTCGCCGGGACGGATGCCCGGTTGCTCGCGGTCCTCCTCGGCGCGGCCTGGGTCGGTGTCCTGGCCGGCAGTGGCGGCTACGAGCGGCGGGTCCTCGGGGTGGGCAGCGAGGAGTTCCGCCGGGTCGTCGGCAGCGCGGTCCGGTTGCTCTGCGGGCTGGTGCTGCTCGGCTTCGTGGACAAGGCCGACCTGTCGCGCAGCGTCATCGTGGCGACCGTCGTGACCGTCTGCGGACTGTCCCTGGGACTGCGCTGGCTGGCCCGCAAGGAGCTGCACCGAGCCCGGCGCCGGGGTCGGTGCCTGCACCGGACCCTGCTCGTCGGATCGGCGTCGGACGTGGCCGCGATGGTGGTGCGGCTCCGCCGGGTGCCCTACGCCGGGTACTCGGTGGTCGCCGCCTGCCTGCCCGGTGCTCCCGGCGGTCTCACCGACATCGATGCCGTGCCCGTCATCGGGGTAGATCTGGGGATCGCGGAGGCCGCCGAGGCCGCCGGAGCGGACACGATCGCCGTGCTCGGGGACGGGGGCCTCGGCGACGGTGGGCTGCGGCGGCTGGGGTGGAGCCTGGAGAGCAGCCGGGTCGACCTGCTGGTGGCCCCCGGGCTCCTGGACGTGGCCGGCCCTCGGCTCGGCATCCGCTCGGTCGAAGCGGTGCCGCTGCTCGAGATCGAGCGTCCCACCTTCGGCGGACCCCGCCGGATCGCCAAGGGGGCCTTCGACCGGATCGGTGCCGTGCTGGGCCTGCTCGTGCTAGCCCTCCCGCTTGCTGCCCTGGCGGCCGCCGTCCGGTTGAGCAGCCCGGGACCGGCGTTCTTCCGCCAGGTCCGGGTCGGCCAGGACGGACGCACATTCCGGATCTGGAAGCTGCGCACGATGATCGTCGACGCCGAGCGCTCTCATGCCGCCGCACACCTCGGGAACGACGCCGACGGGTTGCTTTTCAAGCTGCGCCGCGACCCGCGAGTGACGCCGCTCGGGGCCTGGCTGCGGCGCTGGTCCCTCGACGAGCTCCCGCAGCTGCTCAACGTCGCCAGCGGGGAGATGTCCCTGGTCGGACCGCGGCCCCCGCTGCCGAGCGAGGTCGCAGCCTACGGCGACGACGTGCGCCGTCGACTGCTCGTCAAGCCGGGCCTGACCGGGCTGTGGCAGGTCAACGGTCGATCCGACCTGCCGTGGGAGGAATGCGTGCGGCTCGACCTGTTCTACGTGGAGAACTGGTCGTTCCCGATGGATTTGGTGATCATCCTACGGACATTGGCCGCCGCCGTCCGTGGGAGCGGTGCCTACTGAGGTGTGCTGCCGTGGGTGAGGCGGATCGAATCGGGGTGTAGTGGATCGGGCGGGCGATGCTTCGGACTCGGGCCCGGAAACCGTGACACCGGATCTCGGTGGGTCGAGCCGGCGTCGCTACCCAGATGACTTAACATGCGGCCGAGGCCAGGAAGGCTCCACTCGGCGCTCCTGAAGAAAAACGAGGCGTCTTGCTAGTTCAGGCAACGCTGGTCCTCTACCACTCAGACGACCGTCTTCTCCGGGAGACGATCGATGGTCTACAACGGCAACCCGAGCTGCGCCGGCTCCGGATCTTGCTCAACGTCGATTCGTCGCCCGCCGAGGGTGTGACTCCGACTGCCGCGAAAGGTCCGCGGCCCGCTGTCGAGAGTCTGCCGCGCGCTCTTGCGGAGAGTCGTATCCCGATCACGGTGTATCGGCCCGGCACGAATCTCGGCTTCGCGGGGGGCCACAACCTTTTGCTGGCCGAGGCCTTTACGGACGGCGCAACGCACGCCCTTGTTATCAACCCCGATCTCCGTCTGTATGACGGCGCACTTGCGGCGTTGTGTGCAGCCGATCGGCAACTGTCGCGGCCGTCGCTGCTTTCCGGAGCACTTCTGTTGCAGGCCAGAGACGCTGTGGGCAAGGTGCCGTCGCTTGTGGACAGTCGCGGAATCGTGTGGACGCGCTCTGCCCGGCACCTCGATGAGTCCCATGGCCGACCGATCGATGAGATCAACTTCACCGGGCGGCTTCGAGAGGTTGCGGGCGTCACAGGGGCTCTGATGCTCGTGCCGGCGGAAATTCACGCATCGCTCGTCGCAACCACGGGAGAATTCTTCGACGGTGACTTTTTTGCCTATCGAGAGGACGCGGAGCTAGGCTTGCGCGCCGGCATCCTGGGGATTGCATCCTACGTCGTGGATCGGCCGGTGGGCGTTCACTACCGGGGGAGTCCAGGAACGTCTCGCACCCGGGCGGGCGTCAACGCGTTCAGCGTTCGCAACCGTTTCCTCCTGGCAGCAAAATACGGGCACCGCCGCCCGGGACGCCGTCTTCGGACCCTCGGCCGGGACGCTGTCGTCATACTCGGGGTGCTCGCTGTGGAGCGGGGCTCCCTGGCCGGGCTGCTCGATGCCGGCCGGCTCAGGCGGAAGATGCGGGAGAAGCGGCGCCGCATCGAAGCGGCTTTGCGCGCGCCTCCGAGTGCGATCGTGTCCCAGACCACGAAATAACGAATGAGCTGGAACGATGGGATCCGCGGACACAGCCGGATGGTCGCCTCGGAGCTGGGACCCGCACCGAGCTGTTTGTTGGCGCGTGCGAGAGGAGGGCGGCGGTGACCGTTTCGCATAACGCCGAGCGCGCCGGTTACTGCCTTAGACGCGTCTGCGTCATCATACCGACATTCCGGCCTACCCTCACGCTGGTGGAACGGGTGGCAGCCCTGTCCACACGCTACGAGGTGGTTGTTCTCGACGATGACCCGGGCGGAGCCGGCGCATCCGAGGTGCTCGCGCGGATCGGCTGCCTCCGGGCGGTCACGCTACTGAGAAACCACACCAACCTTGGGATCGCAGCGACTCTCAATCGCGGAGTGAGGCACGGCCTGCAAACTGGCTGCGAGGGTGTCGTGACGCTCGACCAAGACACTGATATAGGGCCGGTGTTCGTGGAACAACTACTCGCGCATGCCGGGTCGCCGGACCTAGGTGTCATCGGGCCGGGGAACATCGATGGCGTGGCGTACGGATCGGAGGTAAGGGCAGGTCTTCAGGAACCATACGAAATTCTTCAATCCGGTATGTACATACCTGCGGGCACCTTCGCCCGGGTAGGTTTGTTCGACGAAGGACTATTCATCGACTCGGTGGATACCGACTTTTGCCTGCGTGTTAGGGACGCAGGACTAAAGGTGTATGCCGTGGTGGGCCTGGACATGCAACACCAGCTTGGTGGTTCACGAAAGCGAAGCTTTCGTCGCGGACGGTACCGCCCGGTGGCCACGGATCACCCGCCGTTTCGTTGGTACTACATCATCCGAAATCGTTTGGTGGTTCTGCGGCGATACGGTGCGCGCTATCCGAGATGGGCCCTGGTGAGCTTTCGGCGGCTGGTCGTGGCGGTGGCGCTGGCTCTAACCGTGGAGCAGGGTCGGATGCGCAAATTGCTCGCGATGGCCTGGGGGGCGTACCACGCTCTTGTCGGCAGGGCCGGGCCCGCGCCGCAAAGGATCAGCCGTGACGTGCGAACCTGCTGAGCAGCTTCGAGGCCCGGGGAGGGACTCGGAGAGGCACCCGCCGAACGCCGGCGATGTCGCGGTGAACACAACGATACTGACTAGCGCCCGACTCACCTCAGTGCTGGTCGCCGGCGCATGCGTGGTACTCCTGACGCATCACGTCGGGGCCAGCGAGTTTGGGGTCTATGTGATCGGGATCACCGCCGTTTCGATCGCGAGTTCGCTGGTGGATGGCGGGCTTCTTGCTGCGTCGATTCGAATCTCTTCGCGTGAGGAGGTGCCATTGGGCGAGCTGACCCGGGCGCTGTTTGCAGCGCGACTAGGACTCGCGTTGGCGCTCGGCTTGCCGATGTGCGGGATCCTCTTCGTCGCGCTCCCCAGTTTCGTTGGGGCCCAGTGGTTCGTCGTCGGGTGTGGTGCACAGGTTGTCGCCGCGGCAGCCGTCGGAGCCGGTCAGCTCCCGGCGCAGCTCGGCGCCGGATTACGGCGCTGGGCCATGGCGGATCTCATCGGACGGACCATGGGCTCGTCCGGCCTGATCCTGCTGGCGCTTTTCGCGCCCGGCCGCGCGGTTGCCTACAGCACGCTTCTGATGGCGACTGGAACGGCCATCAGCTGGCTCACGCTGTGGATTCTGCCGCGAACGTATGTCGACGGGAAATGGTTCCGGTCGCCGCCTTCCCGGGCGCTCATCATACGGCTGTTCCGCGACTCGACGTCTCTCGGCGTCGCGCTCGTCATTAATACGCTCTACTTTCGGCTGGACACACTGCTGGTGGCCGCCCTGCTCAACTCACGCAGCGTCGGTCTCTACGGCATTTCTTACCGGCTACTCGAGATCATGCTCCTCGTGGGCACCTTCTATCAAACTTCGATGCTGCCTGCGGCGACCGCGCCTCGCAGCCCAGCAGAATTTCAGGCGATCCTGACGGCGGGATGGACATTGCTGTTCAGGTTTGGCCTGCCCTTGGTGGTCTTGTGCGACGTCTTGAGCGGCCCGATAGTTCGCGTTGCCGGTGGAGAAACCTACGCACCGGCGGCGTTGTCATTCGCGCTGCTCATGCCAGCAGGGCTCGTGACCTGGATCAATTCGGTGTCCGGTGCGGGATTGATCTCGGCCCGACTCGAGACCGTGGCACTGCCGATAAACATCAGTGTGCTGGTGTTGAATCTTCTTGGAAACCTGGTGCTCATCCCGACTATCGGCATCGCAGGCGCAGCACTAATGACCCTGGTCGCGGAACTGATCGCCGCGGTCTTGGCCCTGAGTCTGCTCCGACGGCGCGTTGCCGTGCGGTTCGTAATCCTAGGTTGGCGGCGGGGTATCTATGCCTCCATCGCGTGGGGGATCTACGCCGCTATCTTGATTGCGCTCCCCATGCCTCCGGAGGTTCGCTTGGCGGCCGGCGTCGCCCCGTTCGGCATCTACGCACTAGTGCTCGGTTGGACCGGAAGGCGGCGGACAGTTGCCTGAGAGTCAATCGGGGGGCGTGACTGGTTCTGATCGGTGTCGTGCCTGTGGCGACAGGAGCGTTACGCCCCTTGTGCTTCGCGAGAACCTATTCGGTACAGGCCAGGAATTCACCTACCTGCGGTGCGATCGTTGCGCTAGCCTGTCCATAGCGGTCATTCCCGACGACATGAGCCAGTTCTACCCAGCCGCCTACTTTCGGGGACCGTTACCGAACGAAACGGTAAATCGCGGAGAGTTCAAGACCTGGCTCTTCGAATCACGTGACAGGTTCGCGGTAGGCCGCGGGTCCTTGGCTGGTTGCCTGTTCTTCCAGCTTTTCCCCAGGTACGACCTGCGCTCCTTGGTGTGGCTGGACCCGTCGCCTGGTCAGCGGCTGTTGGACGTCGGAGCAGGGACCGGAGAGTGGCTTCGCCGACTTGGGGAGTTAGGCGTACCCCTTCACCTTAGCGGCGTCGATGCCTTTGCCCCAGCCAGCGACCTGGTTACCCCGGGTACGTTGAGCGATATCTCCGGTGAGACATGGGATCTGCTGACCTTTCATCACTCTCTCGAGCATGTAGGGGATCCGACTCTCTTCCTCGAGCAAGCGGGTCGGGTGTGCGCACCGGGAGCGAAGTTGCTCGTTGACGTCCCCACCGTGTCCTCAACGGCCTGGGCCAGATATGGCCCCGACTGGGTGCAGCTCGACGCGCCAAGACACTTCACCCTCTTTTCCCGCGAGGGGCTGATCGCTTGTGCGGTTCGCGCCGGGCTGCGCCTTATAGCCCTGCGCTATGCAAGTACCGGGTTCCAGTTCTGGGGTAGCGAACTCATCCGTTATGGGGAGCCACTTGTTGACCCAGCGGAACCCGGGCTTCTACCGCACCAGCGCGCCCGCGCTTCTTTCTCCCGTGCGCGGATGATCGGTTACGAAGCGCTGGCGCACGTGGCTAATGCGCGCCATCGGGGCGACACCCTGTGCGCAATCTTCACACCGGCTGAGATGCCTCTGCGGTGAGGGTCACGGCCGTATCCCCGGCGAGTTGACCGCTGTCGAAAGCGCGGCCGCGATGGTCGCCACTGCCCGCAGCTCGGCGCGCCGTGGCCGGACGTTAGGTCAGCCCCGTAACCTCGCAGCGTGCGGACGCTCCTACGGCTGCGACGGCGCTCGGACCGCCTCCTCGTGCCGATCGACTTCGGTCTCGCGCTGCTCGCCTGCTACTCCGCGTACGTACTGCGCTTCGGAGGGGAACTCGTTCCGGCTTCCCTAATCGTGCGCTACCAGGCGTTGAGCCTGGGAGCGGCTGCGGGCTGGGTGGTGGCGGCACGGGCGGCCGGGTTGTACAGCCGGGCGGCCCTGCGCCGCGGTGCGTCCAACGTCGAGCCCACGGTCGGAGCGGCCTTCTGCGTCGGGCTCGCGCTGTGGATCGTCGAGGAGATCGTCACCGCCGGCAGCGTGTCGCGGGGGTGGGTCGGGCTCGTCACCTTGTTATTGATCGTCGCCGGAGTCGGGTCGCGGGCCCTAGTCCGTCGACTTCGCAGGATCCTCTCGCCGCTCGGCCTGGGGCTCGAGCGGTATGCGCTGGTGGGATCCGGCCCGGCCGTCCGTCGGCTGCGCAACGACCTGACCCGGGCTCCGGGGGCGCCCTTCGAGCTCGTCGGCGACCTTCCGGGCGAGCTAGGACCGGACGAGATCGCGGCCCGCGCGCGAGAGCTTCATCTGGATGGACTGATCATGCTCCCCGGGTCGCCGGCCGTGCAGGTAGCACAGCTCGCGGCGAGCCTGGCCGGCGAGGGCATCGATGTGCTGCTCGCGCCCGAGGTTGGCCAGCTGGACTTACGGGTGGCGAGCATCGCCATCCTGCACGGAGTGCCCTTGTTGCGGGCCGCGGGACTTAACCCGCGACGGCGCGGCATCCGGAGCGCCGCCCGTAAGCCCCCGGGCGGGGTGGCCATTCTCGGGACCCGAGGGATCCCGGCCAACTATGGCGGCTTCGAGACCTTCGCCGAGCGGCTCGCGCTCCATCTCGTCGCCCACGGGATCCCGACCACGGTGTACTGCCGAACGCACTTCGCGACCGAAGAATCGACGTGGCGCGGCATCCGCTTGATCACGTTGCCCACGATCCGGAACAAGTACCTCGACACGGTCGTCCATACATTCGGCTCGGCCTTGCACCTCATCCTGCGCGGCGGACCGCGGAACGTGATCCTGTGCAACGCAGCCAACGCCCCCGTCATCCCGCTGCTGCGGGCCGCAGGCCGACGGGTCGTCCTGAACGTCGACGGCCTCGAGTGGCGGCGCAGCAAGTGGGGAAGCGCCGGGCGGACCTGGTATCGCATGGGGGAGTGGATGTCTGTACGGCTGGCCTCGGTGCTCGTCACCGACGCCGAGGAGGTGCGCACCTATTACCGGGTGCGGCACGACAGCGATTCGGTGATGATCCCCTACGGCGCTGACCTGCTCGAGCGCGGTTCCGGGCAACTACCGGCCGCGATCCCGGTAGTCCGGGACGGCTACGTGCTCTACGTGAGTCGCTGGGAGCCGGAGAACAATCCGGTGCTGGTCGCTGCGGCGCACGCCGCATCCGGGGTGGAGTTGCCACTCGTCATGCTCGGCTCCGCGGCCTACGCCCCGGACCTCGACGTCGCGGTACGCCGCGCCGCCGCTGCCACGGCCGTGCTCCCCGGCGCAGTCTACGGTGCGGGCTACCGGGCGCTGCAGGCCAACGCGCGCTGCTACATCCAGGCCACCGAGGTCGGCGGCACCCATCCCGCGTTGATCGAGGCGATGGGCGCCGGAAACCTGTGCCTCGTCCTTGACACCCCGGAGAACCGGGAGGTTGCCGGGCCGGGCGGCGCCTGGTTCTTCGCGGACGAGACCGAACTCACCGAGCTCCTGCGGCGCGTGGAGAGACTCGATCGTGGGGAATTGTCCGTCTTGCGTACCAGGACCCGGGACTGGGCGGCCGCCCAATACTCGTGGTCGAGTGTGGGCGAGGCCTACCTGACCCTGCTGGGGGGGAGCGTCCCGAGCGACCTCAAACCCTCCCCGATCGTGTCGCGTGATGCTGCTGGGCCCTAGCCCGGCCCATGCAACGGTCGGCTGGACGGCGCTTCAAGCTGTTCACCCGAATGGCCGATAGCTCAGGCGTGACCGCCCTCACAGATCGCCCGCCTGCCCAGGCCGAATCGGAGCCCCGCCCACTCTCGGGCCCCCGCCGGTTCACCAAGCTCGAGGTCCCCGAGACCGTGGCAGTCCTCGGCGCGGTTGCCTGGTGGGCGATTCCCCTGACGCACGCGGTCGGTGGGCGAACCCCCGGGGCAGTTCCCGAGGCGTTGCTGGCGATCGTGCCTGCGCTCGTTCTCACCCGCCCCTGGAGCCGGCTGCCCCGCTGGGTCCTGGCGCTCGGGCTCGCCGTCGCGGCCGGAGCGATCGCGGTCTGCGGGTTCGCGCCCACCGGCTGGACCGGCGCGGACACGGCCGCCGCGTACGTCTACGCCGTCGTGGCCTTCTGGGTGGCCATGGCCTACGCCCGAACCCCAACCCGCCAGCGGCTCCTCGCGGTCGCCGTCGCGTTGGCCGGCCTCGACCAGTTCGGGCACGCTTTCGAGCCGTTTTGGGACGGCGGCCAACCGGGTCGCACGATGGTCGGCACGTTCTACTGGCACAACCAGTACGCGGCGTTTCTGCTCGCTCCAGCGCTGGCCGGGTTGGCCCTCGTCGTCGGCGACGACCGTCGGCTGCGCCCGGTCGGCTGGGCCGTCGCGCCACTATCTGTAGCGGGCATCGTCCTGTCCACCAGCCGCGCTGCCCTGGCGTGCGCCGTAGTTGGTTGGCTCGTCGTCGGTCTGGTCGTCGCCGCTCGGAGCGGACGCCTCCGCCGGTTGGCTCGATGGGGGGTTGCCGGTGGTCTGTGTGCGCTCGCGGTGATCGCGCTGACCGGACCGCCGTTGTTCCTGCACCGGGTATCGCCGTTCGGGGCGTTGCAGGCGCGCGCCGCCGCCGGCCAGAGCCTGGCTACGAATGGCGGGTACCGCGTCGACTTCTGGGTCGAGGCGTGGCGCGTGTTCGCCCACCACCCGGTCGCCGGCGGTGGCTACGGGTCACTTCCGGTCGCCGCTACCGGGCTTGTGCCGAGTAGCTGGGCCCGATCGACCTACGCCCACAACGGGCTCCTCCAGGCGGTCAGTGACGGCGGCCTGCTGCTTGGCGTGCCGTTCCTGCTGGCCTGCCTTGCGATCGGAACCGCGCTCCTGCGCCGCGCCTGGACGGCGTTCCGGCGCGACGGCGACGTCGTCCTCGTCGGCCTCGTCCTCGGTGCCCTAGCCCTCCTGGCGCATTCCGCCGTCGACTTCGACTGGAGCTACCCGGCACTGTTCACGATGACCGCCCTCGTGGCCGGGGCGGCGCTCGGTGGAGCGCGCCACCGCCGAACTATGCCGGACCGAGGTCGATCCGGAGGCTTCCGGGCCCTCGCGCTGCTCGCCATCACCGCGATCGTCGCCACCCCGCTGCTCGCCGCGGCTTCCACCTCATGGTCGGATGGCACCACAACGGCGCTCGAGCGGGCCAGCCACGAGTCACCGGCCACCGCCGTGGCCGCGGTGGAGCGCGCCTCCCGGCGCCCCCTCGGGGGCTACCGTCCGTGGGCCACCCTCCTGGAGTTCGCGCTTCCGGCCACCCCGGGTGGTCCGTTGAGGCTGCCACGGCAGGTGGTTCTCCAGGCTCTGGTCGGGACCTCGGCCGCCGCTCAGGTCGACCGCCGACTGGCCGTCGAACGGGTTCGTGCGCTCGCCCTTCTCGGTGAACCAGTGGCGGCCCGAAAAGCACTCGACGTCGCGTTGGCCAGCCTGCACGGCGATCTCGGCCCGGTGGCCGACCTGGTCGGGCTGGCCTATGCCGATCTCGGCGATCGAGCAGCCGCGCGCCGGATCCTGGTGACCGACCTCATCCAGTCGGTGGCGGCCCAGTCGCTGGCGGCGTCGTCTGACGTTGCTGCCCTCCTCGCGATCGACGCCAATGCGCTCGACGAGGTAGATCGTTGCGCATGGGCCCTCGCTTCCCCGGGAGCCCACGGCACCTTGGACGGGCTGTCCGCGCCGGCCGCACCCGCGGACCCCGCGTCGTGCCCGGCCGAACTGGCGGCCGCTTCGTGACCCACCCGTACAGCACGGGCGCAAGGCCGCCGATGAATCGCCCAGGGAGCCCGTTCGACCGCGGACCGGAGGTGTCACCGTGAAGCAGCTAGGTGACATCCTGCTGCAGGACGGCCTGGTCGATGCGGCACAGCTGGCCCAGGCCTACGAAGAGCATCAGCGGGTGGGCCGAAGCCTCGGCCGGGTCTTGGTCGAACGCGGGATCCTTTCCGAGTCCCAGCTTGTCTCGGCCCTAGCCACGCAGATCGGGCTCAAGTTCGTCGACCTCGCCGACTACCAGGTCGACGCGTCGGCGGTCGCGCTCGTCCCATCGGCGGTCTGCCGCCGCTACACCGCTCTGCCGATCGGTCGGGAGGACGGCAAGCTCGTCGTCGCGATGGCCGATCCAGCCAACGTTTTCGCGCTCGACGACATCCGCTCGCTCACCGGGCTGGACGTCAAGCCGGTCGTCTCGACCCGCGGTGACGTGCTCAGCGCCATCAACCGTTTCCACCGGGTCGAGGGCGACCTCGACGACCTCACCGTCTCGATGGGGGCCGACGAGGACGAGGACCTCACCGACGTCCACGACGTGGTCGAGGACGCTCCGATCGTCAAGTTCGTCAACCTGCTGATCACCCAGGCCGTGCAGGACCGGGCTTCGGACATCCACGTGGAGCCGACCGAGCGTGACCTTCGGGTTCGGTTCCGCATCGACGGTGTGCTGCACGAGATCATGCGGTCCCCGAAGAGCATCCAGTCCGGCGTGGTAAGCCGCCTGAAGATCATGGCAGACATCAACATCGCCGAGCGCCGGATTCCCCAGGACGGGCGGCTGTCGGTCGTCGTCAACGGCAACAAGGTCGATCTCCGGGTGGCCACCCTCCCCACGGTCTGGGGGGAGAAGGTGGTCATGCGGATCCTGGACAACGCCACAGCCATGCTGAAGCTGTCCGACCTCGGCTTCGGCGATGCGAACTACGAGCGTTACGCACAGAGCTTTTCCAAGCCCTACGGGATGATCCTGGTGACTGGCCCGACCGGCTCGGGTAAGTCGACGACGTTGTACGCGACGCTGAACATCGTCTCGAAGCCCGAGGTCAACGTCATCACCGTCGAGGACCCGGTCGAGTACCGGCTGGCCGGGACGAACCAGGTGCAGACCAACTCGAAGGCGGGTCTCACCTTCGCCTCCGCGCTGCGCTCGATCCTGCGCTCCGACCCCGACATCGTGCTGATCGGCGAGATCCGCGACCACGAGACCGCCCAGATCGCCATCGAAGCGTCGCTCACCGGCCACCTCGTGCTGTCCACCCTGCACACCAACGACGCGCCCAGTGCGATCACCCGGTTGATCGAAATGCAGATCGAGCCGTTCCTCGTCGGGTCCGCGCTCGACTGCATCCTCGCCCAGCGTTTGGCGCGCCGGCTCTGCACCCGATGCCGGGAGGCATACACCCCGACCCGGGAGCAGCTGATCGGCTCCCGGTTCCCATGGGAGGACGGCATGGACCTTCCGACGCTGTACCGGGCGCAGGGCTGCTCGGCGTGCGCGAAAACCGGCTACAAGGGCCGGCTCGCGCTGCATGAGGTCATGGTGGTGACCGAGGAGATCGAGCGGCTCGCGGTGGAACGCGCGTCCGCGGCACAGATCGGACACACCGCCCGCGAGCAGGGCCTGGTCACCCTGCGTGAAGACGGCATGGCGAAGGTGCTCAAAGGTGTGACGTCACTCGAGGAGATCCTCCGAGTGGTGGTGTAACGGCTCGAGCGCCTCGCGGCGTCGGGTGGGCTGACCCGTTCGGCTCAAGCCCGCTGCTCCCGCCGCCGATGCCCTCTGGGAACGCCAATCGTCGAGGGGACGACACGATCGTGGACAACTTTGGACCATCCGACGCGGGGTCGGCTGACCTGTCCGGCACCGGCTCGGTCTCGCCGCTTGACCCGAGCTGGTCCGTGCCCAATCGATCCGAGCCCGCCTGGATCGGGTCCGCGCCGGTGAACACGGTCGCTCCCACCTCGGTGTTGCCCGACCTGGCCCCCCCGGCGCCGGTGACGGGTCCGGTGGTACCCGCCCCGACACCGGCCGGTGAGGACTCGCCCGGGTACGTGCGGGCCAGCTCGCCAACGACATCGGTTCCTGAGGTACCGGAGACCGGCTACGGCCGGGCCGTGATCGAGGAAAACACCGACGTCGAGAGCGGAATGCTCACCGACCTGCTGATCACCCTCCTCGAGTCTGGCGGCTCCGACCTGCACATCACCGCAGGCGCGCGCCCGACCCTGCGCGTGCACGGCTCGCTTCAGCAGATGCAGGATCGGCCCGAGCTGACGCCCCCGGTCATCCAGCGGATGCTCTACGCGGTCCTCACCCAGCGTCAGCGGGAGAAGTTCGAGGAGAACCTCGAGTTCGACTTCGCCTACTCGGTGCCCGGTCGGGCCAGGTTCCGGGTGAACATCTACCGGCAGCGCGATGCCCTCGGTGCGGCCTTCCGGCTGATTCCTTTCGAGATCAAGAAGCTGGAAGACCTCGGACTACCACCTTCGATCTCCAACTTCTCGATGATGCCACGCGGGTTCGTGCTGGTGACCGGTCCGACCGGGTCCGGGAAGTCCACCACTCTCGCCTCGATCGTCGATCTCGCGAACCGGCAGCGCAAAGACCACATCATGACCATCGAGGACCCGATCGAGTTCCTCCACCGGCACCAGTCCTGTCTCGTGAACCAGCGGGAGGTCGGCGAGGACACCCACTCGTTCGGGAATGCCTTGAAGCACGTTCTCCGGCAGGACCCGGACATCGTTCTGGTCGGCGAAATGCGTGACCTCGAGACGATCTCGGTGGCGCTCACCGCCGCGGAGACCGGTCACCTGGTCTTCGCAACGCTGCACACCCAGGACGCCGCGCAGACCATCGACCGGGTGATCGACGTCTTCCCGCCCCACCAGCAGCAGCAGATCCGCGTGCAGCTCGCCGGAACGCTCCAGGGCGTGGTCTGCCAGACGCTTTGCAAGACCTACAACGGGCAAGGACGGGTCGTTGCGACCGAGGTGCTGGTGGCGACGCCGGCGATCCGCAACCTGATCCGTGAGGGAAAGACCCACCAGATCTACTCCACACTGCAGGCCGGCGCCAAGCACGGGATGCACACGATGGACCAGCACCTCGCCGAGCTCGTCAAGGGGGGCCAGATCACGTACGAAACCGCCCTGGAGAAATGCCACCACGTCGAGGACTTCAATCGCCTCTGCGGCCGAAGCTGAAGGGTTAGCCAACAATGTCGACCACCTACAGCTACTCGGTCCGTGACCGCGGCGGCAAACTGGTGAACGGGACTCTCGACGCGCCCTCCCAGGCGGCCGTCGTCCAGCGGCTCAAAGCCATGGGGATGGCCCCGGTCAGCATCAGCGAGCAGAACGCCGGGCTCAAGAAGGAAATCAGCATCCCAGGCTTCGGCAAGAAGGTGAAGCTTAAGGACCTGGCGATCTTCTCCCGCCAATTCGCGACGATGATCAGCTCGGGGTTGTCGCTGCTGCGCGCCCTGAACATCCTCGCCGAGCAGACTGAGAACCCGCTGCTAGCGAAGACCGTCGGCGAGGTGCGGAACGAAGTCGAATCCGGCCAGTCGCTCTCTCAGGCCCTCGCCGTGCATCCGGAGATCTTCCCGCCGCTCATGGTGAACATGACGAAGGCCGGCGAAGTGGGCGGCTTCCTCGACGCAACGATGGTGCAGATCGCGGAGAACTACGAGGCCGAGGTCAAGCTGCGCGGCAAGATCAAGTCCGCGATGACCTACCCGGTCGTGGTCTTCTGCATCGCCATGATGGCGGTCACGGTCATGCTGCTGTTCATCGTTCCGACGTTCGCGAAGCTGTTCGGCTCGCTCGGTGGCCGGCTTCCCGCGCCGACCCGGGCGCTGGTCTTCGCCTCGCACCTGTTGAAGATCGGATTCCCGATCCTGCTGGTGCTGGGTGTCGCCGCGTTCGTGGTCTGGGGGAAGGTGAAGCGCACCGATCAGGTCCGCAACTTCGTGGACCCGCTCAAACTTAAGATCCCCATCTTCGGCAACCTGTTCCAGAAGGTCGCACTCAGCCGCTTCTCCCGCAACCTCGGTACGATGATCCGCTCGGGCGTCCCGATCCTCCAGTCGTTGGACATCGTCGCGGACACGACCGGCAATGTGGTGCTCGCCCGGGCCGTCCGTGATGTCCAGGACAGCGTCCGCCAGGGAGAATCGCTCAGCGGACCTCTGGTCAACCACGCGGTCTTCCCACCGATGGTGGTCCAGATGATGTCGGTCGGGGAGGACACCGGTGCCCTGGACGGCATGCTGGCGAAGATCGCCGAGTTCTACGACCAGGAGGTCGAGGCGACGACCGAGGCGCTCACCTCGCTGATCGAACCGGTCATGATCGCGGTTCTCGGCGGGATCATCGGCTGCATGGTGATCGCGCTCTACCTCCCGATCTTCAACATCTACAACCTGATCGGCTCCGGCTGACGAAGCTTCGACTGCTCCTGCCGGCTCGGCTCCGTTGGTGGGGCCGGGCCGGTTGGGGCTTAACGCTCAGCGGTGGGCTCGAGAGGATCGCGGTCCGGGCTAAAGCCCGAGGGGCTGGAGACCGATATCTGGAACGTCAACGAGCCGCACGGCCAGCGAAAGGCACACCCGTCGTGAGGCGGGGCCGCAAAGCCAAGGAACCCGAGGGCCCGGGTCAGCCTGGCTGCCTCAGCCGGCACCCCGTTGGGGAGCCGCGCAGGGGGGATAGCACCAACCAGCGTGGCTCACCATCGTCATCATGGAAGGAACGACATGCTCGCTCGAATCCGGAAGGCGAAGGAGGAGGGTGAGGGCGGTTTCACCCTCATCGAGCTCCTGGTCGTCATCATCATCATCGGCATCCTCGCGGCGATCGCCATCCCGGTCTTCCTGAACCAGCGGAAGAAGGCGTGGGACGCGGCGGTCAAGTCCGACCTGCGTAACGCGGCCACCGCGGAGGAGACCTACAACACCGACCAAGGCTACTACACCGCCCTTAGCGGGGACCTGATCAACGACGGCTTCAAGTTTTCGGCCGCCGGCAACTACACCGGCGCTCCCGCTTTCGTCTTCTCGCTCTACAATGCCTCAGGCGCTACAGCCACTGGCACGGCCGCGACTGGCAGCTTCTGCTTGACCGCCACGTCGGCATCATCCCACGTGTGGGTGTACGACAGCGGCAACGGTGGGCTCCAGCCCAGCTCGGTCACGGGTTGCCCGGCTACCGACTAGGTTCAGCAGTCCGATCAGTGATCGGATCAGAAATGTCTGGGGCCCGCGGCTTGCCGCGGGCCCCAGACATTTCCATGCCGGCCGAGCTCAGCACGTCGGCGCAATGGGCCCCGGCCCACAAGGACGGGCCCGGCGGACGCGCGATCGGCCGTCCGCCACATGCTGGTACTCCCATCGGATGAAACCCGCGGATCCCGCTCCTGGCCTCAAGCGTCCAGCCGGGATCGCCGATAGCCCCAATGTGAAAGCCCTGCTCCGTATGGTGTGCTCCCGCGCGCGCGCGTTCGCGCCGGATGCGGATTCCACGGGCGAGGCCGGATTCACGCTCCTGGAACTGCTCGTGGCCATCGCCATAATGGGCATCCTCGGCGCCATCTCGGTCTGGGGGCTGCACGCCTACATAAACAGCCAGGACGAGTCCACGACCGCCCAGAAGACCCTGGCGATCCTGCGCGACGCTTCGACCCGCGCCCAGGCCGAGGGCCGCACCTACTGCGTGGCACTGAGCTCGACCGGCTGGACCGAATACCGGTACAACTGCCCGACCCCGCCCTCCGGGTCCACTCCGCCGGTCCAGGTGACCACCGGGGTGGTCACCGGCAGCGGCGTGACCCTGACCGCAGGTTTCGTCCCCCCGTCGGGGAGCACGCTCGGTTGCCCGACTAGCAATGCGTGCGCCTACTTCTACCCGCGTGGTAACGCCCTCGCCGGCACCGTAACGGTGAGCCGCACGAACTCCGCTTCCGCGTACACCGTTCACGTCGAGGGGTTGACGGGCCGTGTCTGGCTGGTTCACTAAAGCTCTGCCCCGGCGGCTTCGGAAATCTACCGACGCCGGTGGCTTCACCGTGATCGAGGTCATGGTCGGTCTGGCCATCCTTGGCATTGTCGCCACCGCCACGCTGCCACTGTTCATCAACGCGTTGCGGGCGACCGCATTGGCCAAGCAAGAGACCCTGGCGAAGAACCTCGCCACGTCACGGCTCGACGCCATGCGCAACCTGCCGTTCCACGTCGCCTTCCAGAACGGCCCCTACGTCGACATGCTGGACAGCTACTACACGAGCACCTCCACCACCCCGGTGACCATCCCCGCCACGACCGGTTGCGGCTCGGCGGCGGTGTCGTGCCCGTCGGGCACCGGCGTGTACGTAGCCAACGGGACCGGTGCCGGCGGAACCCCGACTGGCCCCTATTACCAGGTCACCTTCACCCAGCTCCCGGCGGCGACCGGCTTCACCGAGATCGTCGACACCCAGTTCCTCGTCCCCAACACCAACCCGTCGCAGGCCGTCACCCCGCCGTCGACGTACAACAACGAAGCGGTCGGAACCGACAACCCGCCGTCCCTGCTCGTCGGAGTTACCGTGCTGACCTCCTGGTCGTCGGGCACCCAGTCCCACTCGGCCCGTGTCTACACCGAGATCGGCGCCACCGGTCACGACGCTCCGCTCGTCCTCGGCCAAGCCGGGGCGACCGCCCTGACCATCAGCAGCACGGCCTACGACTCGTCGCTTCTCACCGGCACGCTCGCTCAGGTCGGGCTGAACGCCAACCTGTCCAACGAGTCCTCGGCGGCCGCCCAAGCCGTCGGCGCCAGTTTCAACCGGGCCGACCAGACGGGTAATCCGATCACGTCGATCAACGGTGCCGCAGCAAGCGTGGTCGCGCCGTCCGGCTCGAGCAGTACGGCCGGACCGGACAGCCCGACGTCCGGCGCTCAGCAGACGGACAGCGCCGAAGGGACTTGCGGCTGGGGGGCCTTCGGCCCGACCGACGTGACCGATGCGTCCTCCTCGGTGGCAAACGCCGAGCCCCAGGTGCCCTCGGACGTCGAGACCGGAACTCCGGCCCCGACCGTCACTGCCGGCCTCGAGGCGCAGAGCGGCGGGGCATGTTCCGGGCTGTCCTTCACGAACGTGCTCGCCGGCGGCCCCGGCGCCGATCCCGCCCTGGGGATGTCCTCCAGCTCGGCCGTCGTCTACGTGCCGAACACGGACGGCGCCGGTAACGTGGTGGCCGCGGCCGGCAACGTCGACACGCCCTCCCTCAGTTCCGGGAAGCCGGTGGCGGCGACGGCGACGGCGACCTTCACGCAGCAGGTCCAGCTCTTCACCGGAACGAGCTACGCCGGCGGTCACCCGCTGGTCGAGATCACACTGTCGAACGCCACGATCTCGTGTGTGTCGACCAGCCAGTCCGCCACCGGCTCCTACGCGCTTACCCTGTCCTACTGGAGCCAGACGTCGCCGAGCGTGGGCGGATACGTCACCACCACGGTCAACTGGTCCGCCGGGCAGTCGGCTCCGACGCTACCGAACCCGGCCACGATCACGGTCGGCTACAACGGCACCACGGCGGTCCCGCTGTCCACGTTCATCCAGAGCTGGACGCTGGCCGGATCGATCGTCCAGCAGAGCGGCGGCGCCTCCGGCTCGGACGTCGGGCTGCACGCGATTCCCGAGGTGCTGAGCGTCCTTACGCAGCCCGTGCTCGGCAGCACGTACCCGGACTCGAGCGTGTCGGTAGGGATCGGCCAGCTGTCCTGCGTCACCGAGGACAACCGGTGAACCGGCTCCGCAGCGCGCCCGCCGACGCCGGGTTCACGCTGATCGAAATGATGATCGCCATGCTGCTCTCCGCCATCGTCGGCGGAATCCTGCTCACCACCCTGATCTCCAGCAGCCGGGTCTCGGCGCTGTCGGTCAACCAGAGCGACCTGACCGCGGAGGCCAGGGGGGCGTTGAACCGGATGGCGCTCGACCTGTCCCAGGCCAACCCGCTCCAGCAGCTCGGCGCCGGGGGGGCGACCACGGCGCTGCCCGCGATCACCGACGTGCAGAACCCGGATGGTCCGAACTACTCCGTCACCGGCGTGACTTCGGTCACTTTCAATGCGGACTTCGACGGCGACGGGTGTGTGGCCGGCGTGACGTCGAACAACCTGAGCCCGGTAGGCCAGCCGTGCAACCCGCCACCCGCGGTGGACCCGACCAATCCGGAGACCGAGACCTTCTGCTGGGACCCCTCGGCGCAGCAGATCTACCTCCTTCCCGGTGCGGTCACCGCCGGCACGTGCCAACCGGCCGGTGGCGGGAGCGCGCAACCTCTCCTCAGCGGCAAGGTGACCTCGTTCGAGATCTTCTATCGGTCCAACCTCTACCTCTACCAGGACGCCTCGAAGCTGGATCCGCAGGCCACCGGCACCACCACCTGGTACGACCTGGACGCGTCGGGACCGCCGGTCGGGAACGACAACAACGTCCTCGATACGCCTGAGCTGCTCAACATCAATTCGTTGGTGATCCAGATGACGATGACCGCGGCCGGCCACAGCCAACGGTTCTCCACCGGAGTCGAACTGAGGAACGTGAACCCGTCATGAGTACCTCCTGGATCACCCGGCTGCGCGCCCGCCTGACTGACGACTCGGGGGTGGCCCTCGTCGTCGTCATCATGTTCGTGATCGCGATCGGTGTGGTGGGCACTACGGCCGCTGTCGTGGGCACTGCCGGCCTTCGCAACTCCGCCCACGACCGGGCGGCCGGCGGTGCGCAGGCCACCAGCGACGCCGGCGTCGCCGAGGCCATTTCCTACATCCGAGCGAACGGGCTCGGTGCGTTGACCTGCGCCGAGGCGGTGACTAGCGACCTACCTACTGGATGGACGCAGACGAGTGATCCCTGCAGTACCAACATTTCCTGGGCGAATGACGGCAGCCCGCAGACCGTCTCGACTGGTGGCGGCACCACCTGCTCGGGCAGCACGGCGTGCTACCGGGTCTGGATCGGCACGCTGCAGACCTACGTTCCCGGCGCCCAGCCCGTGCCCGAACTGCTGCGGGTCCACTCGACGGGCTTCTTCGGTACCGGTCCCGGTGCTCGCAGCGTCGACGTCGACCTCTCGGTCAACCCCGCGGACTTCCCGCTCGGGATCTACGCCGACTCCGTCGGCACGAACGGCAACTCTTCTTTCGACTCCGTGAGCCTGTTCGTTCCCGGTAATGTGCAGATCAAGTGCCCGCCGACCGGTGTCGATCCGGCCTACAACCTCCCGGCGGCGGTCCACGCGGCCGGGACCATCACCTACGGACCGGGAAACAAGTGCGTGAAGCCGGCAGGGTCTGCACATCCGCCGGCCTGCAACACTGCGCGTCCGTTCGATCAGGACGGCAACGGTGGCCCGCTGACCTCAGGCGACGGGTGTTATCAGCAGGGTGCCGTGCAATACCCAGGGACCGACCCGAGCTATCCCACGACGTCGTACTTCTCTGCCAACGACCTGGCCAATTACGGTTACGTGCCGGGAGGCCTCACCCCGTCGGAGTACGAGGCGCTCAAGGCGGAAGCACAGGCAGAGGGTACCTACTTCACCAGTACCTCGACTTCTAGTCTGAACGGTGCGCTCACCACCCTGCAAGGCCAGGGAGTCCACTTCCCGGTGGTCTACTACGACTTCCCGAGCTGTTCGAACTGCTCCCTTCCGTGGGTGGCTTTTAACGAGTCGAAGGACATCCCCAGCGTCTACACCCGTGAGCCGAGCGATAGCAGCAATTGCGACGCGTGGGGTCTGATCATCGTGGTCAGGTACGGGAACATGAGTTTCGATAGCGGGGGGGACCTGACCCCACTGGTCGCCTCAATCTTCGTCCCGGAGGGGACGTTCAGTGGCACGAACAATTTCAGCCAGATCGGCACGCTGTTCGTCAAGAACCTCGACGTCACGGGCACCCAGACCCACGAGTTGGACGAATGTTTCAGCGACAACCCGCCGGGCGGCCTGCTCAACGTGACCACCACGAACTACCGGGCCGTCGATACCCAGAACCTCCAGTAGGCCAGAACCCGACGATCGGGTAGACATACGCCCGTGACCGCCGTCCTCGCCGCTGCCTGCGGCGTGCTCGGCCTGGTCATCGGCTCGTTCCTCAACGTCGTGATCTGGCGGGTCCCGCGAGGGGAGTCGATCGTCCGGCCCGGCTCGAAGTGCCCGGGATGCTCGACGCCGATCCGACCGCGGGACAACATCCCGGTGCTGTCCTGGCTGCTGCTCCGCGGCTCCTGCCGGTCCTGCGGGGCTCGGATCAGCCCGCGCTACCCGCTCGTGGAGCTCGGGACCGCCGCGCTGTTCGCCACGCTCGCTGTGCGCCTGGGCGCGAACGCCGCGCTGCCGGCCTTCCTCTACCTCGGTGCGGTCGGCGTGGCGCTCGCGCTGATCGACATCGACGTGCAACGGCTACCGAACTCGCTGACCCTCCCGTCCTACGCCGTCGGGATCGTCCTGCTCGGTGCGGCGGCCGCGGCCGGACCGCACTGGTGGGCCTACCAACGGGCCCTGATCGCCATGGTGGCGCTGTTCGCCGGCTTCTTCCTGCTGGCCCTGGTCTACCCGGGGGGCATGGGCTTCGGCGACGTCAAGCTCTCCGGCGTGCTGGGGCTGTACCTCGGCTGGATCGGTTGGGGCGCTCTTGTGGTCGGTAGCTTCGCCGGCTTCCTGCTCGGTGGCCTCTACGGGGTCGTACTCTTGCTGCGCCGGGTGGCCGGGCGGCGCTCGCGGATCCCGTTCGGGCCGTTCCTGCTGCTCGGAGCACTCGCGGGCATCCTGGCCGGCCAGCAGATCTTCCACGGCTACACCTCGGTCTTCGTCCACTGATGCCTTGAGCAGGCGGACCGCCGCGGTCGGCCCCGTCCGGAACTAGCCCCGTTGGCGCAGCGGAGTTGCATCTTCGCTCAAGCGGAGGGCACAGACGGCCGATCCCCTTTCTTGACATCAATCCGCGGTCGGCTTCCACCGGCCGCGGTGGCACGCCACGGAAGGCAGGTAATCCGCTGTGGCTGGACGGAAAACCGTAGGGCTCGACATAGGGACCTCCGGCGTGCGGGCAGCAGAGCTGTCGGTAGCGCGCGGCACGGTCACGCTCGAGCGATTCGGGCAGGTAGCCCTGCCACCCGGCGCCGTGCGTGACGGCGAGGTCGCCGACCCGGACAGCGTGGCGGAGGCGATCAAGCGGCTCTGGTCCTCGGGCAAGTTCAGCACCAAGCGGGTCACGCTCGGGGTCGCCAACCAGCGGGTCATCGTCCGCCAGGTCGACCTTCCGTGGATGCCGCTCGACGAGCTGCGCCGCTCCCTCGGGATGCTGGTCCAGGACGTCCTGCCGATCCCGGTCGAGCAGGCCATCCTGGACTTCCACCCGGTCGAGGAATTCGTGTCCGACAGTGGCGCCCGGACCCTGCGCGTGCTTCTCGTGGCCGCCGCCCGGGAGATGGTCCTGTCTTCGCTGAACGCGGTGGAGAAGGCCGGTCTCACCCTCACCCAGGTCGACCTCACCCCGTTCGCCGTGCTCCGCGCGCTCGTCGACGTCGACCACCTCTCGCTCGGCGAGCAGCAGACCGAGGCCCTCGTCGACGTCGGCGCAAGAGTTACGAACATCATCGTCCACCAGAACGGCGTGCCCCGCTTCGTCCGGATCCTGATGATGGGCGGCGAGCACCTCACCGAGGCCGTCGCCGAGCGTCTCGGGGTCCCGCTCGAGCAGGCCGAAACGGTCAAGCAGCAACTCGGCATGTCGCCGGTCGCCGGCGCGCTGCCAAGCGAGCACCCGGGGGCCCGCGTCCTGGAAAGCGCCGCGTCCGCGCTGGTCGAGGAGATCCGCGGGTCACTCGACTACTACCTGGCCCAGCCGGCGGCGGTGCCCCTCGGCCGGCTCCGGGTCTCCGGTGGCGGTGCCAGACTCACCAACTTCTCCGATCGACTGGCGGCGGGCTGTCGGCTTCCGGTCGACCGGGCCGGAACGTTCAGCCGGCTACAGGTCGGCAAGACCGGGCTCACGCCCGAGCAACTCAGCTACGTAGAGCCAGTTGCGGCCGTACCGGTCGGGCTCGCGATGGGGGTGGCCTCGTGACCACGCAAGTCGAGTCGAAGGTCGGCTTCGGGGTCCTGCCCCGCGCCAACCTGCTCCCGCCCGAGATCGAGGAGCGGAAGCGGTTGCGTCGGGTCCAGCTGGCCCTCGGCGCCGCCGGCCTGGTCACCGTGGTCGTCGTCGCCGGCCTGTACGTGACAGCACACTCCGGGGTGGCCACCGCCCGCCAGCAGCTGGACGCGGCCCGCCAGCAGCAGGTGACCCTTCAGGGGCAGCTCGCGAGCTACGCGAACGTCGAGGCCACCTACCAGGAGGTTTCGGCCCGCCAGACCATGCTGGTCGAGGCGATGTCGTCGGAGATCCAGTGGTCGCACTACCTCAACGACCTGAGCATCAGCCTGCCGGACAACGTCTGGCTGACCGGTGTGACGGCGACGGAGAACGGCTCGGCGGGTGCACCGACGGCAAGCTCGGCCACGGCGCTGGTTCCGACCGGAATCGGCTCGGTGGCGTTCAGCGGAGCCGCCTTCACCCACGACGACGTCGCGAACTTCCTGGACTCGCTCGCAAAGGAGCCGGGTTACACCTTCGCCTACCTGTCCGGTGACACGGTGGCGGCCACCCCGTCGGCGGGGACACCCCCGGTGACCTTCAACGCCTCCGTTGTCCTCACGAACAGCGCTCTGTCGGGGCGTTTCACTTCGACGGCTGGAAACTGACATGACGAAGATCCGCCAGTGGTCCCTGCTCACGGGGCTCGGCTGCCTGGCCCTGCTCGCCGCGGGGTGGTTCCTGCTGGTGTCGCCACAGCGCGCGCAGGTGTCCAGCCTGCGAGCTGAGACCGCCACGCAGCAGTCCGCGAACGCGCAGGTGGCCAACCAGATCCAGATGCGCCGGGCCCAGGAGCCGGGCCTGCCGGCCCAGCAGGCCAAGCTCGCCGCGCTGGCGCAGCAGATCCCGTTCACTCCGGCGCTCCCGGCGCTGATCCGCAGCCTCAGCTCGGCTGCGGACGCGGCCGGCGTCAACCTGCTGTCCCTGTCACCGTCCACCCCGGTGGCCGTCGCTCCGGTCGCCTCCGCGGCGCGGACGACGTCGACCGGAACGGCACCGGTCACCCGGGCCGCGGCGCCCTCGCTGGCGGCGATCAACGTCACCCTTCAGGTCAGCGGAACCTACTTCAACGTCGAGCAGTTCTTCAGCAACCTCGAGAGCATGACTAGGGTCATGCGGGTCACCCAGCTGACCCTGGGCAACAACACCGCCGCCTCCAAGAGCTCCTTCGGCAGCTCGCCGGTGCTGAACGCCTCGATCACCGGCCAGGTCTTCATGAACGCGACCCCGGACACCACCTCGAGCGCCGGCAGCGCCGGCGTCGGGCACTAGGAGACAGCCGACATGACCGAGTCCGCTTTTCCGTTCGAGCCCGTCGCCGCCGGGTCGGCCGCGCTGGATGAGGGCGACGGCCGCAACCGGCGGCTCGTGCTCGCCGGGGTGCTCGTCGCGGTCCTCCTGGTCGCGGTGGCCGGTTACTTCCTGGTCCTGAAGGGCTCGCCCAGCGCAGCCCCGAGCGCCGCGCCGTTGGTGCACCGGGTGCCCGTCACGGGTGCGCAGCACGTGAGCCGGAAGGCGCCGAGCGTGCAAACCCTCCCGGCGAGCTACAACGACGTGATCGGCCGCGACCCGTTCATGTCGCTGCTGAGCCCGCCGAAGCCGGCCGCGACCCCAGCCGCCCCGAAGCCGGCCGCCACGACGGCGCCGGTCGCGCCGACCGGTGGAACCTCCAGCGCCTCGACCGTTGCGGCCGCCACACCCTCGTTCATCGAGTTGGACAGCCAGAACGGAACCAAGACCGCGACCTTCGACATCGGCTGGACCGACGGCACGGTCACCGTCGTCCAGAACGTGGCTGCCCCGGTGAAGGGGAAGGCCACCGCCTTCGGCGGCGTCTTCTCCCTGCTCGCCTTGAGCAGCGGCACCGCCACCGTGCAGGAAGGGGACGGCGCGCCGTTCCAGCTCCAGCAGGGCTACGCGAACCGGCACAACCTCGGCTGAGCCAGCCGTCGCACCCCGCGTCCCCGTACTAGCGCGTGCGGGGACGCGGCGCGTTTACGGGTCGGGTTCGATCACCGTGAAACAATCCGGCCCATGCTGCGCTGGCTCACGGCGGGGGAGTCGCACGGTCCCGCGCTGGTCGCCATCCTCGAAGGGCTCCCCGCGGGCGTCGCGGTGACGACCGACGAGGTGGCGGACGAGCTCGCCCGGCGCCGGGGCGGATACGGTCGCGGCGCCCGGATGTCCTTCGAGCGCGACGAGATCCGCTTCCTCGGTGGCGTCCGGCACGGGCTGACCCAGGGCGGCCCGCTGGCCGTGGAGGTCGCCAACACCGAGTGGCCCAAGTGGCAGACGGTCATGGCGGCCGATCCGGTCGACCCGGCGGAGCTGGCCGGGCTCGCCCGCGCCGCACCGCTAACTCGTCCGCGGCCCGGGCACGCCGATCTGGTCGGCATGCAGAAATACGGCTTCGACGACGCGCGCCCGGTGCTGGAGCGGGCCAGTGCGCGCGAGACCGCAGCCCGGGTGGCGCTCGGCGCGGTGGCCCGCCGCTTCCTCGAGCAGGTCGCGGGTGCCCGGGTCCTCAGCCACGTGGTCGCGATCGGTGCCGTGCAGGCACCGGCCGGTGTGCCGGAGCCGGGCGACGGCGAACGCGTCGACGCCGACCCGGTGCGCTGCCTGGATCCGGCGACGAGCGCCGCGATGCAGGCGGAGATCGACGACGCGAAGGCCGCCGCCGACACCCTCGGGGGCGTCGTCGAGGTCGTCGTGTACGGCCTGCCGCCGGGGCTCGGCAGTCACGTGCACTGGGACCGGCGGATCGACTCGCGGCTCGCGGGCGCCCTGATGGGCATCCAGGCCATCAAGGGCGTCGAGGTGGGCGACGGTTTCGCGGTCGCCCGCCGCCGCGGCAGCGAGGCGCACGACGAGATCGAGCCGACCGCGGCCGGCGTCCGGCGGCTGACCGGTCGTTCCGGCGGGATCGAGGGCGGCATGACCACCGGCGAGCTGCTCCGGGTCCGGGCGGCGATGAAGCCGATCTCGACGCTGTCCCGGCCGCTGTCCACGGTCGACGTGCGCACCGGGGAGCCGGCCAAGGCGATCGCGCAGCGCAGCGACGTGTGTGCGGTCCCGGCGGCCGGTGTCGTCGCCGAGGCGATGGTGGCGCTGGTCCTCGCCGATGCGCTGCTGGAGAAGTTCGGCGGCGACTCGGCCGGCGAGACCCGGCGCAACCTCGAGGGCTATCTCAGCTCGCTCGTGCTCCGGTGAGCCGCCGATGAGCCCTCCGCTGGTCGTCCTCGTCGGGGCGCCCGGCTCGGGCAAGACGACGGTCGGGCGGATCGTCGCCGAACGCCGTGGCGTCGACTTCCGGGACACCGACCAGGACGTGGAGACCCGCGCCGGGATGAGCGTCGCCGACCTGTTCGTCGAATATGGCGAGGCGCATTTCCGGGCGCTGGAGCGGACCGCGGTCGCCACCGCGCTGGCCGAGCACGATGGGGTGCTCGCGCTGGGCGGCGGCGCGGTGCTCGACCTGGAGACCCGACATCGGCTGCGCGGCGCCCGGGTGGTGTTCCTCGACGTCGGGTTGACGGATGCCGCGCGCCGCGTCGGCTTCGACGCCGCCCGCCCGCTGCTCGTGCTCAACCCGCGCGCCGAGCTAAAGCGGATGCTCGACGACCGCCGGGCGCTCTACGAGGAGGTGGCGACGGTGACCGTGGCCACCGACGGCCGGTCCGCGGAGGAAGTCGCCGCCGACGTGCTGGAAGCCCTCGGGTGAGCGCGGACGTCGTGGTCGAAGGCCCCGCCCCGTACACCGTCACCATCGGCCGGGGCGCATTGGACGCCGCCCTGCCCGCACTGGTCGGCTCGGCCGGGACGGTGGCGATCGTCCACCCGGCGAGCCTCGCGCACCTCGCCGACCGGATCCAGGCGGCGCTGCGCGACGCCGGGGTCACCGCGACCGCGCTGCCCGTTCCGGACGGCGAAGCCGCGAAGGACAGCGCGGTGGTGGTCGAGCTGTGGGCGAGGCTCGGTGAGCTTCGCCTGACCCGCACCGACGCGGTCCTCGGCGTAGGGGGCGGCGCCACGACCGACGCGGCCGGCTTCGTCGCGGCCACCTGGCTGCGCGGAGTGCGGCTGGGGCTGGTTCCTACGACGCTGCTCGGGATGGTCGACGCGGCAGTCGGCGGCAAGACGGGGATCAACACGGCGGCCGGCAAGAACCTGGTCGGCGCCTTCCATCCGCCGGCGGGCGTCGTCTGCGACCTCGAACTGCTCGACTCGCTGCCGGCCGTCGAGCTCGCCAGCGGCCTGGCCGAGGTGGCGAAGTGCGGGTTCATCGCGGACGCCCGGATCCTTGAGCTCATCGACGCCGGACCGCAGCGCCACCTCGAGGAACTGGTGGTCCGCTCGGTCGAGGTGAAGGCCCGAGTGGTCGGCGCGGACCTGCGGGAATCCGGGCTGCGGGCCGTGCTCAACTACGGGCACACGCTCGCCCACGCCCTGGAGCGGGTCGAGGGTTACCGGTGGCGCCACGGCGAGGCGGTCAGCGTCGGGTTGGTCTACGCCGCGGCGTTGAGCCGGCGGGTCGCCGGGCTGGCCGCGCGCGACGTGGACCGCCACCGCGAGATCCTCACCGGACTCGGCCTGCCGACGGCCTACCGGCCGGAGGCCTGGCCGGAGCTGCTGGAGTCGATGCGCTCGGACAAGAAAGCCCGGGGGTCGCGGCTACGTTTCGTCGTTCTCGAGGCAATGGGTCGCCCCGCGGTGGTCGACGCCCCGGACGACCAGCAGCTGGCCGATGTCTACGCGGAGGTCTGCGGATGAAGACCGTCTACGTGCTCAACGGGCCCAACCTCGGGCGGCTCGGTCAACGCGAGCCGGAGATCTACGGTCGCGCCGACTACGCCGACCTGGTGGCCGTGTGCGCCGCCACGGCCGCCGACCTGGGCCTCGACGTCGACGTCCGCCAGAGCGACGACGAGGCGACCCTGATCGGCTGGTTGCACGACGCGGCCGACAACGCCGACGCGGTGATCCTCAACGCCGCGGCGTTCACCCATTACTCCTACGCGGTCCGCGACGCGGTCGCCGCGGTGAACGCGCCGGTGATCGAGGTTCATCTGTCCAACCCGGCGGCCCGTGAGGAGTTCCGGCACACCAGCGTCACCGCCGGGGTGTGCGTCGGTTCGATCGCCGGTTTCGGCCTTGACTCCTACCGGCTGGCGCTGCACGCGGTGGCCGGGCTGCTGGGCGGAGAACGCCGCCCCACCGGGTAGTTTGGGCCAATGGCGACGACCAACGACCTCAAGAACGGGATGGCCCTCGCCATCGACGGCGTGCTGTGGAACGTGGTGGAGTTCCAGCACGTCAAGCCGGGCAAGGGCGGAGCGTTCGTCCGGACCAAGCTGAAGAACATCCTCACCGGCCAGGTCGTCGAGCGGACCTTCAACGCCGGCGTCAAGGTCGAGGTGGCGACCGTGGACAAACGGGAGATGTCCTACCTGTACAAGGAGGGCGCCGACTTCGTGTTCATGGACACCGAGACCTACGACCAGACCCACGTCCCGGCCGCCACGGTGGGCGAGGTGAGCAGCTACCTGCTGGAGAACATGACCGCGACCGTCGCCGTGCACGAGGGCACCCCGCTCTACGTCGAGCTCCCCGCCTCGGTGGAGCTGCTCATCGCCGAGACCGAGCCGGGCGTGCAGGGGGACCGCTCGACCGGCGGGACGAAGTCGGCCACCCTGGAAACCGGCGCCACCATCCAGGTTCCGCTGTTCCTGACGACCGGCGAGAAGGTCAAGGTCGACACCCGCGACGGGCGCTATCTCGGCCGCGTCAACAGCTGATCCGTTGTCCGCCCGCGGCAAGGCCCGCAAACGTGCGCTCGACGTCCTGTTCGAGTCCGACCAGCGCGGGCTCGACCCGCTGGTGACCCTCGAGGCCCGGCAGGCGGACGCCGACCCGCCGGTGTCCGCCTACACCGCGGAACTGGTCGAGGGGGTTCGGGCGCACGCCGAGCGGATCGACGAGCTGCTCAGCACCTACGCGGTCGGGTGGACCCTCGACCGGATGCCCGCCGTCGACCGGGCCCTGCTCCGGGTGGGGGTGTTCGAACTGCTCTGGTGCGACGACGTACCGGATCCGGTGGTGGTCGACGAGGCGGTTCGGCTGGCCCGCCAGCTGTCGACCGACGAGTCGCCGGCGTTCATCAACGGGTTGCTCGGGCGGCTGCTCGAGCTCAAGCCGACCCTGGCCCGGTGAGCCCGCGGGTCACACCCCCGCGTCGACCGCCCGCCGGGCTTCCGGGTTCAGGACCCCCCAGGAGATGAGCTTCTCGGTCAGGTCGCCGGGGGAGCGGTCGTAGATGACGGCGAGGGACCGCAGGTCCTCCTGGCGGATCGAGAGCACCCGCCCGTTGTAGTCACCGCGCTGGCTCTGGATCGTGGCCGCATACCGGTGCAAAGGACCCGCCTCGTCGGCCGGGACGCCCTGTAGCAGCTCGAGGTCGATGACGATCCTCGGCGGCGGCTCGCTCGCGGCAGCGGAGGAGATGCCCTCCGGGAGCAATTCGGACACCGGAACGCTGTAGAAGTCGGCGAGCTCCGCCAGCCGCTGGACGGTGACCGCCCGGTCCCCACGCTCGTAGGAGCCGACGACCACGGCCTTCCAGCGGCCGTTGGACTTCTCCTCGACCCCGTGCAGGGACAAGCCCTGCTGGGTCCGGATGGCGCGCAGCCGAGCGCCCAACGCCTTGGCATAGCCCGAGGGCTGTTCTTCGGTCATTTGGGCTCCGGGGAGGATGCGGTCTGGAGCGGAACGTCGGTCTCACCAGTGGCTCGTCCTGGGGATGCGCCCACCGGCCGGATCGGCCGTCGGGCGCGTGGTGACCGCGGACCCCCAGGAGTCATCGCCTCGCTCCCAGTTACAGAGCGTAACGGTAAGTGCCCGAAGGTCGCTGGTCAAGGCCCATGCTCGGAACTCTGCGTGTCGGGCGATCACTCAGCGGCACGAAGCAACCCCGCCCGAGTGCGCTTCCGCGCTCGCTGGGGCGGGAATGCGGTACGGTGAACGCGCTTTCCCCGACGTCCTTTAAGACCCGTCCTGCGAGGCGGGGAAGGAGGTCCGGTTCGTGACAGCTGTCCCGAAACGGCCCCGGCCGGTGACCGGGGATCCCGCCGCGGCCCGCCCGGTGCTCGACGCCGATGGCGTGAGCCGGGCGTTGACGAGAATCGCCCACGAAGTCCTGGAACGCACCAAAGGCGGCGTGGACGTCGTCCTGCTCGGCATCCCCACCCGCGGCGTCACGCTGGCCCGCCGGTTGGCCGCGAAGATCAACGACGTCGAGGGCCGAGCCGTCCCGGCCGGCAGCGTCGACCCCACGCTCTACCGCGACGACCTGCGGCTGCGCGGCGTCCGGGCGCTCGCCGCGACCGACCTGCCGCCGGACGGCGTCGACGGCAAGGTGGTCGTGCTCGTCGACGACGTGCTGTTCTCCGGCCGGACGGTCCGGGCGGCGCTCGACGCGCTCGCCGACCTCGGCCGCCCGCAGTCGGTCCAGCTCGCAGTCCTCGTCGACCGGGGGCACCGCGAGCTGCCGATCCGGGCCGACTACGTCGGGAAGAACCTGCCGACCTCGCTGCGCGAGACCGTGCACGTGCTGCTGGCCGAGAACGACGGCCGCGACGCGGTCCTGCTCGGCCCGGCGGACCCCGCCGCCCCCGCCGCTTTCCCCGGGGCCGGGTCATGAACCGCCATCTGCTCTCCGCCGCGGACCTCAGCCGCGACGACGCCCTCCTCCTCCTCGACACCGCCGAGGAGCTCGCCCGGGTGGCTGACCGGCCGATCAAGAAGCTGCCCACCCTGCGCGGCCGGACCGTCGTCAACCTGTTCTTCGAGGACTCCACCCGGACCCGCACCAGCTTCGAGGTGGCCGCGAAGCGGCTGTCCGCGGATGTCATCAACTTCTCCGCGAAGGGGTCGAGCGTGTCCAAGGGCGAGTCGCTCAAGGACACGGCACTCACCCTCGAGGCGATGGGCGCCGACGCCGTCGTCGTCCGGCACTGGGCTTCCGGCGCGCCGCACCGGCTGGCGACCTGGATCCGCGGCTCGGTGATCAACGCCGGCGACGGGACCCACGAGCACCCCACCCAGGCCCTGCTCGACGCGTACACCATGCGCAGCCGGCTCGGCCGGATCGCCGATCTGCGGGTCGCGATCGTCGGCGATGTCCTGCACTCGCGCGTCGCCCGCTCCAACACGTTGCTCCTCGACACCCTCGGTGCGCACGTCACCGTGGTCGCACCGCCCACGCTGTTCCCGATGGGGATCGAGCGGTGGCCGGTCGAGGTCTCCTACGATCTCGACGCCGTGCTGCCGAAAAGCGACGTCGTCATGATGCTGCGGGTGCAGCGCGAGCGGATGAACGCGGCGTTCTTTCCCAGCGCCCGCGAGTACTCCCGGCGCTACGGGCTCGACGCCCGCCGGATGGCCCTGCTGCCCGACGACTCGATCGTCATGCACCCGGGCCCGATGAACCGGGGCATGGAGATCGCCGCCGAAGTCGCCGACTCGGTCCGCTCGACGATCGTCGAGCAGGTCGCCAACGGGGTCAGCGTCCGGATGGCGGCGCTCTACCTGCTGCTCGGCGGAGCGGTCGAAGGAACCGGCGGATGAGCGGCTGGCTGTTGACCGGGGCAAAGATCGTGGGTGCCCCTCCCCAGGACATTTTCTTCAACGATGGCCTCATCCTCGACGTCGCCGAGCACCTGAGCGCCCCGGCGGGAGCGACCGTCCTGGACGCCGGCGGGCTCATCGCCCTACCCGGCCTCGTGGACCTGCACACCCACCTTCGCGAGCCCGGCCGGGAGGACGCCGAAACCGTCGAGTCCGGCACGTTGGCGGCGGCGCTCGGCGGTTACACCGCGGTGCACGCGATGGCGAACACCGACCCGGTGGCCGACGTCGCCGGGGTGGTCGAGCAGGTCTGGCGGCTCGGTCGGGAAGCCGGGCACGCCGACGTGCACCCGGTCGGCGCGGTCACGGTCGGCCTGGCCGGGGCCCGGCTCGCCGAGCTCGGCGCGATGGCCGATTCCGCGGCCCGGGTCCGGGTGTTCTCCGACGACGGGAACTGCGTGGCCGACCCGGTCCTCATGCGCCGGGCCCTGGAATACGTCAAGGCCTTCGACGGGGTCATCGCGCAGCACGCTCAGGAGCCGCGGCTCACCGAGGGTGCGCAGATGAACGAGGGCGTGCGTTCCGGGGAGCTCGGCCTGACCGGTTGGCCGGCGGCCGCCGAGGAGGCGATCATCGCTCGGGACTGCGTGCTCGCCGGGCATGTCGGATCCCGGCTGCACGTCTGCCACGTGTCGACCGCCGGCTCGGTCGAGCTGATCCGGTGGGCCAAGGCCAAGGGTTGGCGGGTCACCGCGGAGGTGACGCCGCACCACCTGCTGCTGACCGAAGACCTCGTCGCCGGCTACGACCCGGTCTACAAGGTGAACCCCCCGCTGCGCACCGCCGAGGACGTCGAGGCGCTTCGGGCCGGCCTCGCCGACGGCACCATCGACGCGGTCGCCACCGACCACGCCCCGCACGCCCTGGAGGACAAGGAGACCGAGTGGGCGGCCGCCGCGTTCGGCATGCTCGGCCTCGAGACCGCGCTCGGCGTCGTCGTCGAGGCGATGGTGGAGACCGGGCGCCTCGACTGGGCCGGGCTCGCCGACCGGATGTCCACCAGGCCGGCACGGATCGGCGGGCTGTCCGGTCAGGGCGGTCGGATCACGCCGGGGGGGAAGGCCAACCTCACCCTCGTCGACCCCGCCGCCCGATGGCGGGTGGAGGCGTCCCAGCTGGCGTCGAAGAGCCGCAACACCCCGTTCGCGGGACTGGTGCTGCCGGCCCGGGTGGTCGCCACGTTCCTCGCCGGCCGGCCGACCGTGCTGGAAGGCAAGCCCACGTGAGCGGCGCGATGCTGGTCCTCGAAGATGGCCGCGTCTTCACCGGTTCGGCGTACGGCGCGCCCGGCGAGGCCCTCGGCGAGGCGGTGTTCAACACCGGCATGACCGGCTACCAGGAGACCCTCACCGACCCGTCCTACCACCGGCAGGTGGTCGTCATGACCGCCCCGCAGATCGGCAACACCGGGGTCAACGACGCCGACCCGGAGTCCGACCGGATCTGGGTGGCCGGGTACGCCGTCCGCGACCCGGCCCGGATCCCGAGCAACCACCGCGCCCGCGGCGGCCTCGCCGACGCTCTGGTCGCCCAGGGGGTGGTCGGCATCGCCGGGATCGACACCCGGGCGCTGACCCGCCATCTGCGGGAGCGCGGCGCGATGCGGGTCGGCGTCTCCAGTGTCGAGTCCGACCCGGCGGCGCTGCTGACCCGGGTCACCGCGAGCCCGGGAATGGTCGGCGCGGACCTTGCCCGGGAGGTGAGCACCGCCGAGCCCTACGTGGTCCCCGCGGCCGGTGAGGTGCGCTACCGGGTCGCCGCGCTGGACCTCGGGATCAAACGCTCGACGCCGGCCTACCTCGCCGAGCGGGGGGTCGAGACCCGTGTGCTGCCGGCGACGAGCACCGCCGCCGACCTGCTCGCTCACGAGCCGGACGGGGTGTTCTTCTCCAACGGGCCGGGTGATCCGGCCACCGCCGACTACGCGGTCGCGGCGATCCGCGGGGTGCTGGCCGCGGGGGTGCCGGTGTTTGGGATCTGCTTCGGCCACCAGGTGCTCGGCCGGGCCCTCGGGTTCGGCACCTACAAGTTGCGCTACGGCCACCGCGGGGTCAACCAGCCGGTCCAGGATCGGCGGACCGGCCGGGTGGCGATCACCAGCCACAACCACGGGTTCGCGGTCGACGCGCCGACCGGCGCGCCGGTGGACACCGAGTTCGGTCGGGTCGAGGTCAGCCACGTCAACCTCAACGACGGGGTGGTCGAAGGGCTGCGCTGCCTCGACCGCCCGGCCTTCTCGGTGCAGTACCACCCCGAGGCCGCACCGGGCCCGCACGACGCCACCGGCCTGTTCGCCGAGTTCACCCGGCTGATGGACGGGGGGCGCTGATGCCGCGCCGCGCGGACCTGTCCAGCGTCCTCGTCATCGGTTCCGGGCCGATCGTCATCGGCCAGGCCTGCGAGTTCGACTACTCCGGAACCCAGGCCTGCCGAGTCCTGCTCGACGAGGGGCTGCGGGTGATCCTGGTCAACTCCAACCCGGCGACGATCATGACCGACCCGGAGTTCGCCGACGCCACCTACATCGAGCCGATCACCCCGGAGGTGGTCCGCAAGGTGATCGAGCGGGAGCGCCCGGACGCGCTGCTGCCCACCCTCGGCGGGCAGACCGCGCTGAACACCGCGGTCGCCCTCGCCGAGTCCGGCGTCCTGGCGGAGTTCGGTGTCGAGCTCATCGGGGCGTCGATCGCGGCGATCCGGGCCGGGGAGGACCGGCAGGCTTTCAAGGACCTGGTCCGCGCCGCCGGTTGCGACGTGCCGGACAGCGCGGTCGTGCGCAGCCCCGCCGAAGCCCTCGACGTCGCCGCGCGGCTCGGCTATCCGCTGGTCGTCCGGCCTAGCTTCACGATGGGCGGCGGCGGGTCCGGGCTCGCCCGCGATCCCGAACAGCTCCGCGCGGCCGTGGCGGCCGGGATCGCCGCCAGCCCGTCCCGGGAGGTGCTCGTCGAGCAGAGCGTGCTCGGCTGGAAGGAGTTCGAGCTCGAGCTGATGCGGGACCGGGCCGACAACGTCGTCGTCGTCTGCTCGATCGAGAATCTCGACCCGATGGGCGTGCACACCGGGGACTCGATCACCGTCGCGCCGACGATGACCCTCACCGACCGCGAATACCAGCGGATGCGCGACGTCGGGATCGCGGTCATCCGCGCGGTCGGCGTCGACACCGGCGGCTCGAACATCCAGTTCGCGGTGAACCCGGCCGACGGCCGGCTGGTCGTCATCGAGATGAACCCCCGGGTGTCCCGGTCCTCGGCGCTCGCCTCGAAGGCCACCGGGTTCCCGATCGCGAAGATCGCCGCGCGGCTCGCGATCGGCTACACCCTCGACGAGATCCCGAACGACATCACCGGCGAGACCCCGGCCAGCTTCGAACCGACCCTCGACTACGTGGTCGTCAAGATCCCCCGGTTCGCCTTCGAGAAGTTCCCGGCGGCCGACCCGGAACTGACGACGACGATGAAGAGCGTCGGCGAGGCGATGGCCCTGGGTCGGTCCTTCCCGGAGGCGCTACAGAAGGCGATGCGCTCGCTGGAGCTGCCCGGGGCGGCGTTCTCCTGGGCCGACCCGCCCCGGCCCGATGCCCTCGCCCGCTGCCGGATGGCACACGAGCGCCGGCTGCACGACGTCCTCGACGCCCTCCGGCTCGGCCATTCGGTCGCCGAGGTCAGCGCGGCGTCGACGATCGACCCGTGGTTCGTCGACCAGGTGGCCCTGATCGACGAGGTGAGCCGCACCGTCTCCCTCGAGCCGGCGGCGCTGCGCCGGGCGAAGCGGCACGGCTTCTCCGACCGGCAGATCGCCGAGCTGCTGAGCACCAGCGAGGACCGGATCCGGGAGATCCGGCACCGGTTCGGCGTCCGCCCGGTGTACAAGACGGTCGACACCTGCGCCGCCGAGTTCGCCGCCAGAACCCCCTACCACTACTCCAGCTACGACGAGGAGACCGAGGTCGCGGGCTCGGACCGACCCAAGGTGATCATCCTGGGAAGTGGCCCCAACCGGATCGGGCAGGGCATCGAGTTCGACTACGCCTGCGTGCACGCCAGCTTCGCCCTCGCCGAGGCGGGCTACGAGACGGTCATGGTGAACTGCAACCCGGAGACCGTCTCCACCGACTACGACACCAGCGGCCGGCTCTATTTCGAGCCGCTGACCTTCGAGGACGTCCTCGAGGTGGTGCACGCGGAGCAGGCGACCGGCCAGCTGGTCGGTGTTGTCGTGCAGCTCGGCGGCCAGACGCCGCTCGGCCTGGCCCGGCGGCTGGAGGCGGCCGGCGTGCCGATCGTCGGGACGCCCCCGGAGGCGATCCACCTGGCCGAGGACCGCGGGTCATTCGGCCGGGTCCTCGCGGCGGCCGGCCTGCCGGCCCCGCGGCACGGAACCGCGACGTCGTTCCCGGAGGCGAAGGCGATCGCCGACACGATCGGGTACCCGGTGCTGGTCCGTCCCTCCTACGTGCTCGGCGGTCGCGGGATGGAGATCGTCTACGACGAGTCGATGCTCGGCGGCTACATCGAGCGGGCCACCCAGATCAGCCCCGAGCACCCGGTGCTCGTCGACCGGTTCCTCGACGATGCCGTCGAGATCGACGTGGATGCGCTGTTCGACGGGACCGAGCTGTTCCTCGGCGGGGTCATGGAGCACATCGAGGAGGCCGGCATCCACTCCGGCGACTCGGCCTGCGCGCTGCCCCCGATCACCCTCGGCCGCGGCGAGATCGAGCAGATCCGCCGCTCCACCGAGGCCATCGCCCGGGGCGTCGGGGTCCGGGGCCTGCTCAACGTCCAGTACGCCCTGGCCGGCGACACCCTGTACGTGCTCGAGGCGAACCCGCGGGCCAGCCGGACGGTGCCGTTCGTGTCGAAGGCCACCGCCGTCCCGCTGGCGAAGGCGGCCGCCCGGATCATGCTCGGGGCGAGCATCGCCGAGCTTCGGACCGCCGGGATGCTGCCCGCCGGGGACGGGGCCGACCTGCCCTTCGACGCGCCGGTGTCGGTCAAGGAGGCGGTGCTTCCGTTCGGCCGGTTCCTCGGCGTCGACACCATCCTCGGCCCGGAGATGAAGTCCACCGGCGAGGTGATGGGCATCGACGACACGTTCGGCACCGCGTTCGCCAAGTCGCAGGAGGCCGCGTACGGGGGGATCCCGACCAAGGGGCGGGTGTTCGTCAGCGTCGCGAACCGGGACAAGCGGGCGATGGTCTGGCCGGTGAAACGGCTGGCCGACCTCGGCTTCGACGTCCTCGCCACCGAGGGAACGGCGGACGTGCTCCGGCGCAACGGGGTGGCCGCCACCGTGGTCCGCAAGCACTCCGCCGGCCGGGGACCCGCCGGGGAACCCACGGTGGTCGAGATGATCCTCGACGGCGGCGTCGACCTGATCGTCAACACGCCGTTCGGGGTCGGCCCGCGGCTCGACGGGTACGAGATTCGCACCGCCGCGGTGACCCGGGGGGTCCCCTGCGTGACGACCGTCCAGGGGCTGGGCGCCTGCGTCCAGGGCATCGAGGCGCTGGTCCGCGGTGACGTCGGGGTGCGCCCGTTGCAGGAACATCACGCCCGGCTCGCCGCCGGCCGAGCCGCGAGAGGAGTCGGATGAGCCCGGTCCAGGTCCGCGGGGAGGTTCTGACCGTCAAGCAGATGGGCGCCTACCACGCCATGACCGTGGTGGCGTCCGGGATCGCCGAGCACACCCGGCCCGGCCAGTTCGTCGCGGTCGCGGTCGGTGGTGAGGGCTCGGCGATGCTCTGCCGGCGGGCGTTCTCGGTGTACCAGGTCCGCGAGCGCGGGGTGTACGGCGGGACCGTCGAGTTCGTCTTCGCGGTGACCGGGCAGGGCACGGCCTGGCTGGCCCGGCAGCGACCGCACGACCCGATCGACGTCGTGGGCCCGCTGGGCCGCCCGTTCGGCCTTCCGCGCAGCCCGGCGAACTGCCTGCTGGTCGGGGGCGGGTACGGCTCCGCGCCGCTCTTCCCGCTCGCCGAGGCGCTGCGCGGCCGCGGCTGCCGGGTCGACGTCGTGCTGGGCGCGGCGACGGCGGATCGCCTGTTCGGTGCCCTGGACGCGAAGCGGATGGCCGCGAGCGTCGTGTTCACCACCGAGGACGGGTCCTACGGGGAGGCCGGGCGGGTTTCCGACGTGCTGGCCGACATCATCGACCGGACCCGGACCGAGGTTGTCTACGCCTGCGGCCCGATGCCGATGCTCGAAGCGGTCACCCGGATCGCGGCGGAGGCCGACGGGGGTGTCGGGATCCCGGTCCAGGTCGCGGTCGAGGAGTCGATGGCCTGCGGGATCGGGGTGTGCATGACCTGCGTGCTCCCGGTCGTCGGGGACGACGGGGTCACCCGGATGGTGCGCTCCTGCGTGGAGGGCCCGGTGTTCCGCGGCGAGCGCGTACGTTGGCCGGATCTCGGCAGCGTCCCGGGCGACGCGCTCGGGGCCCTCGCCGGCGCGGAAGGGGGCCGGGACCGGTGAGCGACGGGGTGATCGTCACCGGCCGGCCGGGCCCCGACCGCCCCCCGGTCGACGTGGACCTGCGGACCGTGCTCGGCGGGGTGGAGTTCCCGAACCCGGTGTTCACCGCCTCGGGTTGCGCCGCCGCCGGTCAGGAGCTCGGCCAGTTCTTCGACGTGGCAGTCCTGGGCGGGATCGTCACCAAGTCCATCATGCTCGGTCCGCGCAGCGGCCGCCCGACGCCGCGGATGGCGGAAACCCCGAGCGGCCTGCTGAACTCGATCGGCCTCCAGGGGCCGGGGATCGACGCGTTCCTCGACAAGGACCTGCCCTGGCTCGTCGAACACGGTGCCCGCGCCGTCGTGTCGATCGCCGGCGGCAGCGTCGACGAGTACACCAAGCTCGCCGCCCGGCTGCGCGGCAGCCCGGTCAGCCTGCTCGAGGTGAACATCTCGTGCCCCAACGTCGACGACCGGGGGCAGGTGTTCGCCTGCGACCCGCGAGCCGCCGCGGAGGTCATCGCCGCGGTGCGGCGCACCACGAACAGCGCCGTCCCGGTCTTCGCCAAGCTCTCCCCGGACGTGACCGACATCGTCGCGGTCGCCCGGTCCTGCGTGCAGGCCGGCGCCGACGGCCTGTCGATGATCAACACCATGCTCGGCATGGCGATCGACACGACCCGGATGCGCCCGGTCCTCGCCGGGGTGACCGGTGGCCTGTCCGGTCCGGCGATCCGCCCGGTCGCGGTCCGCTGCGTCTGGCAGGTGCACGCGGCGCTGCCGCAGGTCCCGATCCTCGGGATGGGGGGCATCCGGACCGGCCACGACGCGCTGGAGTTCCTGCTCGCCGGTGCCTCCGCGGTCAGCGTCGGCACGGTGGTCTTCCACGACCCGCGGGCACCCGTCCGGGTCCTCGGCGAGCTGAGTCGGCTGCTCGCCGACCGCGGCGTCGCGCGGGTGTCCGACGTCGTTGGCCTGGCCCATCACCCACCCGAGCCCTCGATCCCCGCGGCCGCGGACCCACCCGGGGACGCCGAGGAGCTACCCGAGCCGCCGGCCCGCCGACCGGTCAGCTTCGAGGACGTCCGGTGAACGAACGGGCCCCGATCGCGGTCGCCCTCGACGCTCCCGACATCGTGACGGCGGCCGCCTGGGCGGCCGCCGTCACCCCCTACGTCTCAACGGTCAAGGTCGGGCTGGGCCTGTTCTGCCGGTCCGGCCCCGGGATCGTCGAAGCGGTCCGCGGGGCCAGCGGGGTGGATCTTTTTCTCGACCTCAAGCTGCACGACATCCCGGCCCAGGTCGCCCTTGCGGCGAGGTCCGTTGCCAGGTTGAAGCCGCGCTACCTGACCGCGCACGCGCTCGGCGGCGCGGCGATGGTGCGGGCGGCGGTCGAGGCCGCCCCGGAGGTCGCCATCGCGGGGGTCACCGTGCTCACCTCCCTCGACGCCGGGGACCTGGCCGCCGTCGGCGTGTCCGGACCACCTGCGGATGCGGTGCGCCGGCTGGCGGTTCTCGCGGTGGGGGCCGGTGCGCGGGCGCTGGTCTGCTCCCCGCAGGAGGTTGCGCTGGTCCGGGCCGAGGTCGGCCCGGACGTCACGCTGATCACGCCGGGCGTCCGGCCGGCGGGCGACGACGCGCAGGACCAGGCCCGGGTCGCCACCCCGGAGCGCGCGCTCGCCGACGGCGCCGACCTGCTGGTCATCGGCCGGCCGATCACCGGCGCCGCCGACCCAGGTGCGGTCGCCGCCCGGCTGGCTGCGGCGATCGGCCGAGCCGGCTAGCCAGAACGGCCCAGGCCGTCCTGGCCAGTTCGGGTCGTCTCTTGGCCATTTATGCCCCGAACCCGATCTAGACCGGCCGCTTCGGGTCATGCTGGCGACGCCCACCACCCCGAAGGCGAGGCAAAGATGGCTGGTCCCAACGGGGGCCGCCTGGTCGTCCTCCTCGTAGAGGACGACCCCGACCATGCCTTCATCCTGACCCGTGGGCTCGCCGGTCTCGACGCCCCGCAGGTCCACGTGGAGCATGTCGGCTCGGCCGCCGCGGCGGTCGAGGCGCTGGCCGCCGGGAGTCCGATCGACTGCGTGCTCTGCGACCTCACCCTGCCCGATGCCCGCGGGCTCGAGGCCCTCGAGATGGTGCGCCGCGCGGCCGGCGACGTCCCGATCGTCGTCCTCACCGGAAACGACAGCGACGCGCTCGGGGTGACGGCGCTACAGACCGGGGCGCAGGACTACCTGGTCAAAGGCCGCGTCGACCCGGCGCTGATCGCCCGTTCGCTGCGCTTCGCCATCGAGCGCAGCGCCCGGGCCCGGGCCGAGCGTTCCCAGGTCGCCATCGCCGATCGCCTCCGCCTCGTCCTCGAGGCGATCGCCGAGGGGATCTGCTGGCTCGACCGCGACGGCCGGTGCACCTACCTCAACCCGGGGGCCGCGGAGATCATCGGATACCGGGCGGGGGACGTGGCGGGCGCCCGGTGGCACGACCTGGTCGGCTGTCGCGGACCCGACGACGAGTGCGGCCTGGAGGCGGCTCTGTCCAGCGCCGAGCCGGTCGACCTGGGGGACCAGATCCTCACCCGGGCCGACGGCTCGGCGATCGTGGTCGAGGCGCGGGTCCGGCCGATCTTCGACGACGACGAGGCAGCCGTCGCCGGGGTGGTGGTCACCTTCACCGACGTGACGGCCGCCCGGCGCGCGCAGACTGCGCTGGTCAACCGTGAGGCGCAGCTCGCGGAAGCCCAGCGGGTCGCCCGGCTCGGCAGCTTCGAACACGACCTGGTCACCGGGCGCGTCGACTCCTCGCCCGAGCTGGGCCGCCTGCTCGGCATCCCCCCCGAGCAGATGCCGCACACCGACGCCCTGTTCGCCGCATACGTGACCCGGGTGCCGCCCAGCGAGCGGCCGGCGGTCACCGAGCTGCTGCGCCGGGCGGCGACCGCCGGGATCCCGGTGAGCTTCCAGCACCGCCTGAACCATCCGGACGGCACGCAACGCTGGCTGGACTGCCGGATCGAGGTCCGCAACCGGGGCTCGAACGGGCACCCGACGAAGGTGGTCGGGGCGGTTCAGGACGTGACCGACCAGAAGCTCGCCGAGGACGCCGTCGCGCATGCCGCCGTGCACGACGCCCTCACCGGCCTGGCGAACCGGGTGCTGCTCGCCGACCGGCTGGAACGGGCCCTGCTGGTGGCCCGGCGCCGCGCCGGCTTCGTCGGCGTGATCTTCCTGGACCTCGACCGGTTCAAGCTGCTCAACGACAGCCTGAGCCATCGGGTGGGCGATCAGCTGCTGGTGCAGGTCGCCGGCGCGTTGAGCGAGGCGATCCGCCTCCCGGACACGCTGGCGCGTTTCGGCGGGGACGAGTTCGTGGTGCTGTGCGAGGACCTGCGCGACGAGCGCGCGGTGCTCGACGTGGCGGAGCGGCTCGCCGCCGCGCTGACCCGGCCGTTCAACGTCGGCGACCGCGAGGTCCGGGTGACCGCCAGCATGGGCATCGCGCTGGCCGGGCCCGGCACCATCGGCGACACCGAGGGCTTGCTGCGCGACGCCGACGCGGCGATGTACCGGGCGAAGGAGGCCGGTCGCGGTCGCTACGAGGTCTTCGACGCCCGGATGCGGGCCGCCGTGCGCAGCCGGATGGACACCGAGCAGGCGCTGCGGTCCGCGCTCGACCGGGATGAGATCACCGTCTTCTATCAGCCGATCGTCGACCTGATGACCCAGAGCGTGGTCGCCGTCGAGGCGCTGGCCCGCTGGTCGCACCCGCAGCACGGGATCAGGGATCCGGCCAGCTTCATCCCGATCGCCGAGGAAACCGGCATGATCGAGGAGCTCGGCCGCCGGGTCCTCGACCTGTCGTGTCGCACCGTCGTGGACTGGAACCGGACCCGGGGCGCCGTGCCGCTCTGGTTGTCGGTGAACCTCTCCCCGCGCCAGCTGAACCGGGCGAACTCCGATCGCGCGCTGCTCGACACGGCGAGCCGGTCCGGCCTGGCGCCGCATCTGCTCTGCCTGGAGATCACCGAGTCCCTGCTCCTGGCCGACGATCCGGTCATCCACGCCGCCTTGAACAGCCTGCGCCAGGACGGGGTCATGCTCGCGATCGACGATTTCGGCACGGGCTACTCGTCGCTGGCCTACCTCCAGCGCCTCGACGTGGACATCCTCAAGATCGATCGGAGCTTCGTCGACGGGTTGGACCGCGACCCGGACCGGTTGGCGATCGTCACCGCGGTGGTCCGGCTGGCCGATGCCCTGCGGCTGAGGGTCATCGCTGAGGGGTCGAGGACCGCGCGCAGCTCGCGGAGCTGCTGGCCCTCGACGTGGCGTTCGCGCAGGGCTACCTGCTGGGCCGCCCGGCGCCCGCGACCGCGCTCGACTGGCTGCGCTCGCCCGCGGGCAGCGTGGTCCCGCCCGCCGTCCCTGTCCCGCGCGACGCCGGAGCCGATGTCCGGGCGGCACTCCCAGGCGAAGGGGGCTGACCGATGCAGCCCGCGCAGACCGCGCTCGACATGATCCACATCGCCGAGGTGCTGGCCTTCGGCGGCGTGCTGCTGGCGATCCTGCGCCGCCGCCCGCCCCGCCCGGCCGGCACGGCCTGGCTGGTCGGGATCTTCGGCATCTTCACCGCGATCACCCTGCTCGGCGTCTGGGCCCCCCGGCCGACCCACTCCTTGGGCTATCTCCTCTATGCCAAGGTCGTGCTCGCCGTCCTGTTCATCGTCCCCTACCTGTTCGTGCGGCTCGCCGAGGCGCTGGCCGGCATCGGCGGCCGACGCCTGGCGACGGCGTGCACCTTGGCGGTGCTGGTCGGCACCGCCGCCCTACCCCGACTGCCGTTGCGTGGGGAGCGCCGCCCGGTCTGGTTCTGGATCTGGCTCGCCGTCGCGCTGCTCGCCTGGGTGGTCCAGTCGTTCATCTCCGGGACCGGCTTGTGGCGAGCCGGTCGGGGACAGCCCACCGTGGTGCGCCGCCGGCTCCGCTTGCTCGCCTCCGGGACCCTGGCGCTCGCGGTGACCCTCGTCGTGAGCGGATTCGGCCCGGCCAGCAACCCGACGTCGTTCCAGGTGGTCGTCGCGGGCATGGCGCTGGTGTCCATCCTGCTGTTCGTCCTCGCCTTCGCCCTGCCGGGTTTCCTGCGCGTTCTCTGGCGCCAGCCCGAAGCGCGCCAGCTGGCCGAGGCCGAGGCGGAGCTGATGTCGGCGCTCACGCCCGAGCGGGTCGCGGGGCTCTTGCTGCCGCACATCACCCGGCTGGTCGGCGGATCCGGGGCGGCGCTGCTCGGCCTGGACGGGCGATGCATCGACTCATACCGGATGAGCCCGGACGATCTGGCCCGGGCCGCCGGCGAGCTGCCAGGCTCCGGGGACGGCGGCACCTGCCAGCTGCCCGGCGATCTGGTGGCCTGCCGGCTCCAGTCGGCCTGGCTGGTCGCTCAGGTCTCGGCGGCCACGCCGCTCTTCGGCGCCGACGAGATGCACCTGCTCGAAACCCTCGGTCAGCGCGCCGACCTCGCACTGGCCCGGGGGCACGCCTACGCCGAGGAGCAGCGGGCCCGGGACCGGGCCGAGGCGGCCAACGAGGAGTTGCAGAGCGTGCTGTACAGCGTCTCGCACGACCTGCGGAGCCCGCTGATCTCCCTCGCCGGCTACCTCGGGTATCTGCGCGAGGACTACGGCGAGCTCCTGCCGGACGGCGCCGGGCACTACCTGAGCCGGATGGATGCGAACGTCGCCTACATGACGGATCTGATCCAGGACCTGCTCGACCTGTCCCGGGTCGGTCGGGCGGACACCTCCGCGATCGAGGTCGAGGTGCGCCGCCTGGCCGCCGAGGTCGCGGACGAGGTCGAGAGCCAGCACCCCGGGGTGCGGGTCGCCGTCGAGGAGCCACTGCCCGTGCTCTGGATGAACGATCTGCGGAGCCGGCAGCTGTTCACCAACCTCATCGAGAACGCGGTCCGCCACTCCGGTCGTCCGGACGTGACCGTCACGGTCCGCGCCACCGCGCAACTCGACGGCGCGGCGCTCGTCACCGTGACCGACGACGGGGTCGGGGTCCCGGAGGCCTACCGGGAGCAGGTCTTCCGGATGTTCGAACGGCTCGAGCCGGCCGGCGGCGGTAGCCCGGGAACCGGGATCGGGCTAGCCGTCTGCCGACGGATCATGGAGTCGGCCGGCGGGCGGATCGAGCTGGCCGCCCGGCCGGGCGGCGGCGCTTGCGTGCAGATGTGGTTTCCGGCCGCCCTGGTCCGGCGCTGGCCGGCATTCGCCACTAGCGGATCGGATGGTTCGGCATGACGACCCGCGTGCTGATCGCGGAGGACAACCCGGACCACGCGTTCTTCACCGCGCGCGGTTTCCGCGCCCCCGGGGTCGAGATCGAGACCGTCTCGGACGGGGCCGCCGCGCTCGACTTCCTGCACCGGCGCGGCGAGTACGCCGATCGGTCTCGCCCACACCTGATCGTCCTCGATCTGAAGATGCCGAAGGTCGACGGGCTCGGTGTGCTGCGTGAGATCAAGGAGTCGGCCGAGCTGCGGACGATCCCGACCGTGGTGCTGTCCTCCTCGGACCGGCGCGAGGACATCGAGAGCACCTACCGGCTCGGCGGCAACGCCTATTCGGTGAAGGGGGCCACCCTCGACGGCCTGCGCGACGGCGTCCGCGCCCTCGCCGAGTACTGGAGCGAGCTCACCCGGCTGCCCAGCCCGCCCGAGTAGCGGCTTACCGGCCCCGAACGGAACGGCAACCGTCCCCCGACCCGGGGGCCACCATGAGGAAGACCGCCATCCCGGTCCTGTTCGGCACCGCGCTCGCGGTCGCCCCCGGGCGGCGCCGTCCACCACCACGTCGGACAGCTGCCCGACCGGGCGCCGGACGCACCCGGGACCCGAGAAGGCCGCCTTCAGCGGGGCGATCACGGCCACCGAGCCGATCGGCTACCGCCGGGTCGACCTGGAGCATGCGGATCTCACGGTGCTGTCCAAGGACATCCGATTCTCCTTGCAGATCAACGGGAAAGCGGCGAGCCCGGCGCGGATCTACCTCGGCGACCGGCGGACCCGACCGTCGAGCGACCCGTTCGTGATGCAACGCCGCCGCTAGGAGAAGAGCCGGTCACGTTGCCGGGAGGGCCTCGAAGTCGCTAGCGTTCGCGCGCGTGCCGACAACCGAGGTGACCACGTGCCGATCCCGCACCTGACCGCCGAACAGCGCGCCGCCGCGCTGGCCAAGGCCACGGCGGCCCGCCGCGCCCGGGCCGTCGTGAAAGACCGGCTCAAGCACGCCGGCGCCTCGCTCACCGACGTTCTCGACAGCGGCGAGCGGGACGACGTGGTGGGCAAGATGAAGGTCTCGGCCGTCCTGGAGGCGATGCCGGGCGTCGGCAAGATCCGGGCTCAGCGGATCATGGAGCAGCTCGGGATCTCCCCGTCCCGTCGGGTCCGCGGGCTCGGGGCGAACCAGCGGGCGGCCCTCGAACGCGAGTTCGCCACCGGCGCCAGTGACGGCTGAACGCCGGCTCACCGTCGTGTCCGGACCGTCCGGCGTCGGCAAGGGCAGCGTGGTCGCCGAGGTCCGGCGCAGCCATCCGGAGGTCTGGGTCTCGGTGTCGCTGACCACCCGGGCGCCGCGCCCCGGTGACATCGACGGCGTGACCTACCGGTTCGTCGACCCGGCCGAGTTCGAGCGGGCGGCCGCGGCCGGGGAGCTGCTCGAGCACGCCAGCTACGCGGGCCACCGGTACGGCACGCCGAAGCGGCCCGTGCTGGAGCGGCTGGCCGCCGGGCAGCCGGCGCTGCTGGAGATCGACCTGCAGGGCGCTCGGCAGGTGCGGGCGGCGATGCCGGAGGCCTTCCTCGTCTTCCTGGCGCCGCCGTCCTGGGAGGAGCTGGTCCGCCGGCTGGCCGGGCGAGGGACCGAAGACGCGGTCCGGCGTCGGGCCCGGCTCGACCGCGCCCGGGTGGAGCTGGCCTCCGAGGACGAGTTCGACGCGGTGGTCGTCAACGATCACGTCGAGAGCGCGGCCGGCCGGCTGGTAGCCTTGATGTCTGGCTGACTGCGACTAGGAGACCTGTGTCCGGCACCGTTGCCGCCCCCGAGGGCATCACGAACCCCCCGATCGACGATCTGCTCGAGCGGGTGGAGTCCAAGTACGCCCTGGTCATCTACGCGGCCAAGCGGGCCCGCCAGATCAACGCGTACTACTCGCAGCTCGGCGAGGGGCTGCTGGAGTACGTCGGCCCGCTGCTCGACACCCACATCCACGAGAAGCCGCTGTCGATCGGCCTCCGCGAGATCAACGAGGGTCTGCTGACCTACGAGCAACTCGACGTCTGAGTCTGGGCCGATGGCCGACCTCGAGCGGCGTCCCCGGGTCGTTCTCGGCGTCGCCGGTGGGATCGCCGCCTACAAGGCCTGCGAGCTCCTCCGGCTGTTCACCGAAGGCGGCCACCGGGTCCGGGTGGTCCCCACCGCGGCCGCGTTGCGCTTCGTCGGCGAGGCGACCTGGGCCGCCCTGTCCGGGGAGCCGGTCTCCACCGACGTGTGGGCCGACCCGCATTCCGTCGGCCATGTGCGGCTCGGCCGGGAGGCCGACCTGGTCGTGGTGGCACCGGCGACCGCCGACCTGATCGCCCGGGCGGCGACCGGGCGCGCCGACGACCTGCTGACCGCGGTGCTCCTAACCGCCCAGTGCCCGGTCTTGTTCGCGCCGGCCATGCACACCGAGATGTGGACCCACCCGGCAACCCAGGACAACGTGGCGACGCTGCGCGCCCGCGGGGTGCTGGTGGTCGATCCGGCCGTCGGGCGGCTCACCGGCGCCGATTCGGGTCCCGGGCGGCTGCCGGAGCCGGCGGAGCTCTACGCCCTGGCCCGTACCTTGCTGGCCCGGGCCGACGCCGCGGAGCCGCGCGACCTCGCCGGCCGGCGGGTCGTGGTCTCCGCGGGCGGGACCCGCGAGTACCTCGACCCGGTGCGCTTCCTCGGCAACCGCTCAAGCGGGCGTCAGGGCTACGCGCTGGCCCGGACCGCGCTGGCCCGGGGCGCCGAGGTCACCCTGGTCTCCGCGCACGTCGTGCTGCCCGAGCCGGCGGGGGCGAAGCTCGTCACCGTCGGCTCGGCCGCCCAGATGCGAAGCGCGGTGCTGGCCGCCGCGCTTGACGCCGACGCCGTGGTCATGGCCGCGGCGGTGGCCGACTTCCGCCCCGCCGAGCGGGCGGTGTCGAAGCTGAAGAAAGACGCGGCCGCGGATCCCGCGCCATTACAACTGGTCCGCACCGAAGACATCCTCACCGAGCTGGCGGCCGAACGGAGCCGGGACGACCAGATCGTGGTCGGTTTCGCCGCCGAGACCGACGACGTACTAGCCCACGGTCGGGAGAAGATGGCTCGTAAAAGGGTCGACTTGTTGGTAGTGAACCAGGTCGGCGTCGATCGGGGCTTCGAGTCGGTCGACAACAGCGCCGTGATCCTCGGCTCGGACGGCTCGGCGGTCGAGGTGCCGCACGGCCCGAAGGAAGCGCTGGCGCATCGGGTGTGGGACCTCGTGGCGGAACGCTGGCGGGCGGGGGCTCGGTAGACTCCGCGACAACCCGACCTTCTGGAGATCCCGTGCCCCGTCGCCTGTTCACCTCGGAATCCGTGACCGAAGGCCACCCGGACAAGATCGCGGATCAGATCAGCGACTCGATCCTGGACGCGCTGCTCAAGGACGACGCCAGGAGCCGGGTCGCCGTCGAGACCATGATCACTACTGGTCAGGTGCACGTTGCCGGGGAGGTGACCACCGAGGCCTACGCCGACATCCCGGCGATCGTTCGCGAAGTCATCCTCGGGATCGGCTACGACTCGTCGAAGAAGGGATTCGACGGCGCGTCGTGCGGGGTCTCGGTGTCGATCGGGGCCCAGTCGCCGGACATCGCGCAGGGGGTCGACGACGCCTACGAGCATCGCGCCGAGGGCGTGGACGACGAGCTGGACCGGCAGGGCGCGGGCGACCAGGGACTGATGTTCGGCTACGCCTGCACCGAGACGCCGGAGCTCATGCCGCTGCCGATCGCGCTCGCCCACCGGCTGGCCCGCCGGCTCACCGCCGCCCGCAAGGAGGGGGTCATCCCCTACCTGCGCCCGGACGGCAAGACGCAGGTGACCATCGAGTACGTCGACGGCCAGCCGACCCGGCTGGACACCGTCGTCGTTTCCAGCCAGCACGCGCCGGACATCGACATCGAGACCCTCCTCAAGCCAGACGTCGCCGAGCACGTAATCGAGGCGGAGATCGCCGCCCTGGACATCGACACCGACGGATACCGACTGCTCGTCAACCCGACCGGCCGTTTCGAGATCGGTGGGCCGATGGGGGATGCCGGCCTCACCGGCCGCAAGATCATCGTGGACACGTACGGGGGGATGGCCCGCCACGGCGGCGGCGCGTTCTCCGGCAAGGACCCGTCCAAGGTGGACCGCTCCGCCGCCTACGCGCTGCGCTGGGTGGCCAAGAACGTGGTGGCGGCCGGACTCGCCCAACGATGCGAGGTCCAGGTCGCGTACGCCATCGGCAAGGCGCACCCGGTGGGCACCTTCGTCGACACCTTCGGTACCGGGCGGCTCTCCGACGAGGCCATCCAGCAGGCGGTCCTCGAGGTGTTCGACCTCCGCCCCGCGGCGATCATCCGCGACCTCGACCTGCTGCGCCCGATCTACGCCCAGACCGCGGCCTACGGCCACTTCGGCCGGCCCGAGCTCGACTTCACCTGGGAGGCCCTCGACCGGGTCGAGGCCCTCAAGCGCGCGGCCGGGTAGCGCCGCCGCCCCCGCCCCCGCCCCCGCCCCGCCACCGCCGCCGCCACCGCATCCGCGCTCGGCCGCCCGGCGAGTGGGCGGTTGTGCTGCGCTGCCACGAGGCGAGTGGGCGTTTGTGCCCGGGCAAACCGCCCACTCGCCGCCCGGGTGGCCAGAACACCGACCGCGGTCGAGTGGCGCACCTAACGACGGGTGATCGGACCATTACTCCGTCCGGGTGAACTAGGCCGAATGGCCGGTGACTGAGCGTGCATCCCCTGTCATATTCCTGTTAGCGGCCACCACACCAGTGGCGGTCGTCGGGGGGAGCAATCCCTCCGGGAGGCCCTGATCCGGGCGGTCCCCACCGGCCCACGGCACGCTGCTGTGGGCGCGGAGAGACCCGGTCGCCTAGACCGCCCGGGGAGCTAATGGCGAGACCGACCTATCCAGTGCTGTGCGGGCGCCTGTGCCGGCTCGGATGGCCTGGAGAGGTGTTGATCTGGACGGTCCTCACCGACCGCGCGGGGGCGCGGCACGGAGGAACTACGGTCGCCAAGACCGTCCAGGGAACCAGTGGCGAGACCGGCTCGAGGCCGCCACGACGACACGGACATCCGCCCCCACCCGGACGGAGTTTCCGATGTCTCGATCTCGCCCAGCCCGCGCGCTCACGCTCGTATCTGCCCTCGCGCTGGCCCTACCCGCCGTCGGGCTGTTCGGCAGCCCGGCATTCGCCGACTCGAGCCACAGTTCGTCGGCCGCCGCGCACAGCAACGGCCACTCCAACGACCATGGCGTCGGCAATGCAGACCCCAGCCAGGCCGACTCCAGCGCCAGCTCGGGCGCCACCTCCTCCACGTCAACCAGTTCCACCTCCTCCACGTCCAGTGCGAGCTCCAGCTCGAACCACAGCCAGGGGACGGCGGGCACCAGTGGCAACGCAAGCCAGCCGCAGCCCACGTCCAACGCCGACCAGAACACCGGCGGGGCGAACGGTCAGTGTTCCGGCGGCACCTACTGCTCGACCCGCGACGGCTCGCCGTCGGGCAACGGCAACGGGAACGGCAAGGCGACCGGGAAGCCCTGCGCCGGCTGCGTGGGCAAGGCGGACAACAAGAACCCGCCCGGCCAGGTGAACCAGATCGGGTCGAATGGCACGCACCATGACGCCGGCTACGAATGCAACCGCAACCACGGGATCGGTCGCACGAACCCCGCGCACACCGGGTGCAAGGCGGGCACCACGCCACCGACCTGCACCCCGACGGCGTCCGCCCCGTGCACGACCACGCCGGGTTGCACGCCGACGGCGTCCGCTCCGTGCACGACCACGCCGGGTTGCACGCCGACGGCGTCCGCTCCGTGCACGACCACGCCGGGTTGCACGCCGACCGTGGCCCACCCGTGCACGACCACGCCGGGTTGCACGCCGACCGTGGCCCACCCGTGCACGACCACGCCGGGTTGCACGCCGACCGTGGCCCACCCCTGCACGACCAAGCCGCCGACCAGCTGCGCGACGAACCCCACCGCCAGCGGCTGCACCAACGTCCTGGGCATCAGCTTCAACCGTCCGGTGACCAAGGTGCTGGGGGTCAGCTTCAACCGTCCGGTGACCAGCGTGCTGGGCGAGACATTGAGCGCGGGCGACTTGCCCTTCACCGGTTCCGACGTCGAGCGGCTGATCGCGCTGGCCCTGCTCGTCATCGGCGGCGGGGTGCTCGGGATAGCCGCCGGTCGGAAGAAGTCGACTGGCTGAGGCCTCGTGCAACAACCGCGAGAAGGCCGGGACCGCAGCGTTGCGGTCCCGGCCTTCTCGCGTTGTCGGCACCGGCTGATACACCAGACCCGTGGGAAGGACCTCGGCGGCGTCCCGCCGCGAACTCCGGCCGGCCGGGGACCGGCCGGTTGCCCGAGTGGCTGTCGATATCCCGCTGGCGCACCTGGACCGGCCCTTCGACTACCTCGTCCCAGAGGGCGCCGATGAGCTCGCGGTCCCGGGGTCCCGCGTTCGGGTTCGCTTTGCCGGCCGGCTGGTCGACGGATTCGTCTTGGCGCGGTTGGACGGCTCCGAGCACGCCGGTGACCTCTCCTTCCTGGTCCGCTCCGTGTCCGCCGAACCCGTGCTCAGCCCGGAGCTCGAAACACTCGCCCGGGCGGTCGCTGACCGTTATGCCGGGACGCTCGCCGACGTGCTCCGGCTCGCCATCCCGCCCCGCCACGCCGCTGTCGAGGCGGAACCCGCGGGCCGGTCGGCGCACGAACCGGTCGAACGACCGCCGGCCGGCGGCTGGTCGGACTATGCGGGAGGGGCGCAGTTCCTCGCCGCCATAGCGGAGGGTGGCCGCCCGCGGGCCGTGTGGACCGCGCTGCCGGGGCCGGGTTGGCCGGCCGAGCTGGCAACGGCGGCCGCCGCCACGCTGGCAAGTGGCCGCTCGGCCCTGTTGATCGTTCCCGATGCCCGCGACGTGACCCGGGTGGGTCAGGCATTGCGGCAGCGGCTCGGGCCGGGCCGGCACGTCGAGTTGTCCGCGGACCTCGGGCCCGCCGAGCGGTACCGGCGCTGGCTCGCGGTTCGGCGTGGGGCGGTACGTGCCGTCGTCGGCACCCGCTCCGCGTCCTTCGCGCCGGTGACCCGGCTCGGTCTCGTGGTCTGTTGGGACGACGGCGACGATCTGCACGCGGAACCACGGGCCCCGTACCCGCACGTCCGAGAGGTGTTGGCCCTGCGAGCGCACCTCGAGTCGGCCGGTCTCCTGGTCGGCGGCTTCGTCTGCACCGCCGAGGGTGCCGCACTGTGCCGCAGCCGCTGGGCGAACCGGCTGGCCCCGAGCCGGGCGGCGGTCCGGGAACGCGCCCCACGGGTCAACGCCTCCGGGGAGGATCACGAGCTCGCCCGGGATGCCGCGGCGCAGGCCGCCCGATTGCCCAGCGTTGCCTGGTCCGCCGCCCGGGACGGCCTTCGAACCGGACCCGTGCTGATCCAGGTGCCCCGGCGCGGGTACATCCCGACGCTCGCCTGCGCCGCATGTCGGGCCTCGGCCCGCTGCCACCGCTGCGCCGGGCCGCTCGGCCTGCCCGGCCCGGGGCCCGGCTCCCCTCCGGCCTGCCGCTGGTGCGGGCGGCCGGCTGCCGACTGGCATTGCCCGGAGTGCGGTTCGACCCGCGCGCGGGCGGTCGTCGTCGGGGCACGGCGCACCGCGGAAGAACTCGGCCGGGCGTTCCCCGGCGTGCCGGTCCGGACCAGCGGGCGGGACGAGGTGCTGGCCACGGTGTCGACCGACCCCGTGCTGGTCGTCGCCACCCCCGGGGCCGAGCCGGTGCCTTCCGGTGGGTACGCGGCCGCTCTGCTCCTCGACGGGTGGGCCCTGCTGACTCGGCCCGACCTGCGAGCCGCAGAGGAGGCGCTGCGTCGCTGGGCGGCGGCCGCGGCACTCGTCCGGCCGGCTGGCGAAGGCGGACGAGTGGTTGTCGTGGCCGATGGCGGCATTCGTCCGGTCCAGGCCCTGATCCGTTGGGATCCGATCGGCTTCGCCGACGACGAACTGGAGGAACGCACGCAGCTGCGATTCCCGCCCGCCGTTCGGCTGGCCGCGATCAGCGGGGCACCCGCGGCCGTCGCCGACCTGCTCGCCGCCAGCGATCTGCCGGATTCCGTTGAACGGCTGGGACCGGTGCCGGTCGGCAACGGGTCGGCGGAACGCCTGCTGCTCCGGGTGCCCCGCCGCGACGGCGCGCGGTTGGCGGCCGGACTCAAGGCCGCCGCGGCCGTGCGGTCCGCGCGCAAGGCGATCGAGCCGGTGCGGGTGCAGCTCGATCCGCGAGAACTCGGCTGAGCACCGGACGTCCGTAGACTGGAGCGGCCCACCCGGCCCGACGAGGAGAGCCCGCATGGCCGTGCAGCCGATTCGCCTGTTCGGCGATCCGGTGCTCCGTGCCGTCGCGGAGCCGGTGACGACCTTCGACAAGGAGCTTCGCCTACTCGTCCGCGACCTCACCGAAACGATGATCGACGCTCCCGGAGCCGGCTTGGCCGCTCCGCAGATCGGCGTGCTGCTCCGGGTATTCACCTACGACGCCGACGACCAGGTCGGCCATCTGGTCAACCCGGTGATCGGTGAGCTGTCCGAGGAGGAGCAGGACGGCGAGGAAGGGTGCCTGTCCTTCCCCGGCTTGGCGTTCCCGACCCGGCGAGCGCAACGGGTCGTGGCCCGCGGGTTCGACATGTACGGCGATCCGGTCCTCCTCGAGGGCAGTTCGTTGCTAGCCCGATGCGTCCAACACGAGACCGACCACCTCGACGGGGTGCTGTTCATCGACCGGCTCGATTCCGAGCGCCGCAAGCTGGCGATGAAGGCGATCCGGGAGGCGGAATGGGCCGGCGAGCCGGTGCCGGCCTTCCGGTTGTCACCCCATCCCGGTCCCGGCTGACGCGGGCGTCGCGGCAGAGTGCGCCTGGTCTTCGCCGGTACACCGGCGGTCGCGGTGCCCGCCCTCGATACGATCCTGGCCGCGCCTCGGCACGAGGTGCTCGCCGTGCTGACCCGTCCGGATGCCCCGGCCGGGCGCGGCCGGGCGGGCCGCCCGAGCCCGGTGCGGGTTCGAGCCGAGCAGGCCGGCCTCGAGGTGCTGACGCCACGCCGACCCGGCGACACCGAGTTGCTTTCTCGACTGACCGACCTGGCCCCGGACTGCTGTCCGGTAGTCGCCTACGGCGCATTGCTACCGCCGGCCGCTCTCGACATTCCACCCCGCGGCTGGATCAACCTGCATTTCTCGCTGCTGCCCGCGTGGCGCGGGGCGGCTCCGGTGCAGCACGCGCTGCTCGCCGGTGACGACGTCACCGGGGCAAGCACGTTCCGGATCGAGGAGGGGCTCGACACCGGGCCGGTCTACGGGGTCGTCACGGCTGAAATCGGTCCGCGTGAGACGGCTGGGGAACTCCTCGACCGGCTAGCGCGGATCGGCGCCGAACTCCTCGTCGCCACCCTCGACGGGATCGAAGACGGTCGGCTCTCGGCCCGCCCGCAGCCCCTCGACGGGGTCAGCCTGGCGCCGAAGCTCGGCGTCGAAGACGCCCGGATCCGCTGGCCTGACCCGGCGCCGGCCGTGGACCGGAGGATCCGGGCCTGCACCCCGGCGCCCGGTGCCTGGACCACATACGCCGGGCGACGGATCAAGCTGGCGCCGGTGGAGCTGACCGCCAGCTCCGACTTGGACCCGGGACAGTTACGCGTGACCCGCGAGGCTGTTCTCGTCGGCACCGGCAGCCTCGACGTGCAGCTCGGGGGGGTCCAGCCCGAAGGGCGCCGGGCGATGGCGGCGGAGGCCTGGGCGCGCGGGGCACGACCTGGACCGGGCGACCGGTTCCGGTGACCGCTGGCCCCCCGGACCGGGCCCGGGCCGCTGCGTACCAACTGCTACGGGCCGTCGCCGCCCGGGACGCCTACGCGAACCTGGTCCTGCCCGGGCTGCTGCGAGAACGCCAGATCGAAGGCCGCGACGCCGCGTTGGCCACCGAGCTCGGCTACGGAACCCTGCGCTGGCTCGGCAGCCTCGACGCCGTCCTCGCCGCCGCCGCCAGCCGGCCACTCGCCGAGATCGATCCGCCCCTGCTGGACGCGCTCCGGATCGGCGCCTACCAGCTGCTGCACCTGCGCGTTCCGGCACACGCCGCCGTCTCGACCACGGTGGACCTGACCCGTGCGGCGGTCGGCCCCGGGCCGGCGAAGTTCGCCAACGCGGTGCTGCGCCGGGTGGCGCAGCGGGACTGGGAGGGCTGGCTAGGGCACCTCGCCACCGGCGATCCGGCGTCCGACCTGGGGCTGCGCTACGGCTATCCGACGTGGATCGTGCACGCCTTCGCCGACTCCCTCACCGCGGTCGGCGCGGGCGCGGAGCTGGCGGCGGCGCTGGCTGCGGGCTCGGCCCGGCCGGCGGTCTCCCTGGTCGCCCGGCCGGGGCGGATCGCGCGCGCGGAGCTGCTCGCCGAGGCCGGGCCGGAGGCCCGGGCCAGCGACTTCTCGCCGCTGGGAGTCGAACTGGCCGCGGGTGACCCCGGCGACATTCCCGCCGTTGCGGACGGCCGGGCCGCCGTCCAGGACGTCGGCAGCCAACTGGTGGCGCTCGCGATGGCCGCGCCGGCGCTGGACGCGGACCAGCACTGGCTCGACCTCGCGGCCGGTCCCGGCGGCAAGGCCGCGGTGCTTGCCGGGATCGCGGGCGCACGGGGCGCGCGACTGCTCGCCGTGGAGCCGTCAGCCCACCGCGCCCGGCTCACGATGCGGACCCTGGACGGTGCGGCGGTGGTCGTGCAGGCCGACGGCCGGGTGCCGGCATGGCGAACCGAGAGCTTCGACCGGGTTCTGCTCGACGCACCCTGTAGTGGCCTGGGCGCGCTGCGTCGGCGGCCGGAGAGCCGTTGGCGGCGGGGGCCCGCGGACGTGGCCCGGCTGGCCGGGTTGCAGCGCGAGTTGCTCAGCGCCGGCCTGGATGCAGTTCGGCCCGGGGGCCTGCTCGGCTACGCCACCTGTTCACCGCATCTCGCGGAAACCAGGACGGTGGTCGCGGGCGCGCTCGATGACCGGCCCCAGCTGACCCTGGTCGACGCCAGGCCATTCTTCGCCGGCGTCCCCGACCTGGGCGCAGGTCCGGATGTGCAACTGTGGCCGCACCGGCACGGCACCGATGCCATGTACTTCGCCCTGATCAGGGTGGGGGAGCGGACCTGAACTTCGACCGGGATCCGGCTTCGCGCCCGTAGACTCCGGCGAGGTCGCGAGCAGGGAGTCGAGGTGGGTGTGCAAATCTCGCCGAGCATCCTGTCCGCCGACTTCGCGCGACTCGCCGACGAGGCGAACGCCGTCGCCGACGTCGCCGACTGGCTGCACGTCGATGTCATGGACAACCACTTCGTGCCGAATCTGACGATCGGGCTACCGGTCGTGGAGAGCCTGATGCGGCACACCGAGCTACCGCTGGACTGTCACCTCATGATCGACGATCCGGACCGGTGGGCGCCCGGATACGCCGAGGCGGGTGCGGGTGGCGTGACCTTCCATGTCGAAGCGGCGGCCGACCCGGCGCGGCTGGCCCGAACCCTGCGGGCGGCCGGATCGCGTGCCGGAATCGCACTCAAGCCGGACACCCCGGTCGAGCCTTACGAGGACCTGCTCGGCGAGTTCGACCTCCTGCTCATCATGACCGTCGAACCCGGTTTCGGCGGCCAAGCGTTCCGGGCGGACGTTCTGCCGAAGTTGCGCCGGGCCCGCGAGTTGATCCGCGGCCGGGACCTGGCGCTATGGCTGCAGGTCGACGGCGGGGTGGACGAGACCACCATCGTCGAATGCGCGGAGGCCGGCGCGGACGTCTTCGTCGCCGGGTCCGCGGTGTTCTCCGGGCCGGACCCGGCGGCGGCGGTGCGCCGGCTGCGGCTGGCCGCCGAGGGGGCCGCCCGCGCGGAGGGGGAAGCATGAACCGGGTTCTCGTCGTCGACGACGACCGGATCGTGGCCCGCTTCATCGAGACGAACCTCCGGCTGGAGGGCTTCGACGTACGGCTGGCCCACGACGGCGCGCAGGCGCTCGCGATCGCTGCGGACTGGCACGCCGACCTCGTCCTGCTCGACGTGATCCTGCCCGATCTCGACGGGTTCGCGGTTTGCCGGGAACTGCGCCGCAGTCCGAGGACGGCGAACCTTCCGGTGATCCTGTTGACGACGAGCCAGGTCACCGCCGAGCACCTCGTCGGGTTGGCGGCCGGGGCCGACGACTATCTGGCCAAACCGTTCGACCCGTTGGAGCTGGTCACCCGGGTCCGTTTCACCCTGCGCCGGACCGCGGAGATCCGAGCGCTTTCGCCGCTCACCGGGCTGCCCGGGAATACCCGGATCGAAGCCGAGCTGGCGAGCCGGATCACCGAATCGGCCCCGGTGGCCATCTGCTACGCAGACCTCGACAACTTCAAGGCCTACAACGACTGCTACGGGTTCCTCCGGGGCGACGAGGTCCTCCTGCTGCTCGCCACGACGATCAAATCCGCCGCCGACTCGGTAGGCGCGCCGACCCCGTTCGTCGGGCATGTCGGCGGCGACGACTTCGTCGTGATCTGCTCCCCGGACCAGGCCGAGCCGTTGTGCACCCGGATGGTCACCGCCTTCGACGCCGCGGTCCCTGCGCTGCACGATCCGGCCGACGTGGCCCGTGGGCACCTCTCGGTAGTTGACCGGCGGGGGCAGGTGCACGAGTACCCGCTGGTCGGGGTCTCGATCGGCGTCGCAACGAGCGACCGGCGACATTTCCGCGACCACCGGGAGTCGGTTGCGGTCGCCACCGAGATGAAGGCCGTGGCGAAGGGCACCCCGGGATCCTCGATCGCGATCGACCGACGCTCCGATCCCGCTTCGATCACGCTGACCTGATAGCGGGCGCGGCCGGCGGCGCGTGGCACACTGTGATCGAACGCAACGCGCGCTCCGGGGTCGGTGCAATTCCGAACCGGCGGTGACAGTCCGCGACCCGACCGCAGCCGGCGGCCGGTGGACCCGGTGAAATTCCGGGACCGACGGTGAGAGTCCGGATGGGAGGCAGCGCGCGGTGCCGTCCCGGGCGCCCGTCCAGCGGGCTCTCGGAACGTCGCGCCGTCGCCTCCGCCGCCCCGTCACGCGCCGGTGAGGAGGTCGGCCCGTGGCCAGCGCCACCGAGATCGCGGCGATGCGCCGCGCCCTCGCGCTTGCCGACGCCGCGCCCTGGCAGGGGCACCCGAACCCAACGGTGGGTGCGGTGGTGCTGGACCCGTCCGGGGCGGTGGTCGGGACCGGGGTCAGCGCGCCGCGGGGCGGCCCGCACGCGGAGGTCGTGGCCCTCGCCGAAGCCGGTCCGGCAGCCGCCGGCGGCACGGTGGTGGTCACCCTGGAACCGTGCGCTGCCCGGGGTCGAACTCCGGCCTGCACCGAGGCGCTGGTCGCCGCCGGGGTCCGTCGAGTGGTGCACGCCGCCGCCGATCCGCAACCGCCGTTCGGCGGCGGGGCCGCCCGTTTGCGGGAGGCGCAGGTCTGCGTCGAAGGTGGCGTGCTGGCGGCGGAAGCCCGGGCCGGAGCGGCCCTCGCCGGGTGGCTGACCGCTGTCGCGGCCGGGCGTCCGGTCGTGACCTGGAAGTCCGCGACCACCCTGGACGGCCGGACCGCTGCCGTCGACGGCAGTAGTCGCTGGATCACCGACAGCGCCGCTCGGTCCGACGCCCACGCCCTGCGTTCCCGGCACGACGCGGTCCTCGTCGGCATCGGAACCGTGCTCGCCGACGATCCGGAGCTCACCGTCCGGGACGCACCGGGTCCGCAGCCCCTTCGCGTGGTCGCCGATCCACACGGCCGCACCCCACGGACCGCACGAGTCCTCGGACCAGGCTCACTGGTCGCCGTCGGCTCCGGGTGCGAGGCGGTGGGGGAGGGTGTCGTTAAAGTCGATGAAGGACCGGGCGGACTGGACCCGCTCTCCTTGCTCGAGGCACTGGCTGCCCGCGGCGTCCGAAGTGTCCTGCTGGAGGGGGGAGCCCGGCTCGCTGGCTCGTTCGTCCGGGCAGGCCTGGTCGATCGGGCCGTCATCTACCTGGCGCCGGCCCTGCTCGGGGCCGGGACGCCGGTCCTCGGCGACGTCGGGATCGCGACGATGTCGGACGCGCAACGCTGGCGGTTCGAGGACGTTTCCGTGGTGGGCTGCGATCTGCGGGTCATCGCCCGACCCCTCCGGGACGGCTGACGCCATGTTCACCGGGATCGTGGAGGAGCGCGGGACCGTCATCGCGGTGGCCGCCGGGGCCGCGTCCGCCGTGCTTTCGGTCCGCGGCCCGACGGTGACGGCCGATCTGCGGCCGGGGGACTCCGTCGCGGTAAACGGTGTGTGCCTCACTGCCGTGCGGGTCGAGGCGGACCGGTTCGCCGCCGACGTCATGGCGGAGACGCTGGCCCGTTCCAGTCTGGGTGCCCTTAGCCCCGGCGAAGCGGTCAACCTCGAGCGGGCGGTCACCCCCTCGACGCGGCTCGGCGGCCACCTGGTCCAAGGCCACGTCGACGGGGTTGGGGTCGTCCTCGAACGGATCCCCGGCGAGCGGTGGGAAGCCGTCCGGATCTCGTTGCCGGCCGGTCTCGACCGCTACATCGTGGAGAAGGGGTCGATCGCCGTCGACGGGGTCAGCCTCACCGTCGTCTCGGTGGACCAGTCGGCGTTCACCGTCGGTTTGATCCCGGCCACCCTCGAGGCGACGACCCTCGGCGCCGCCGGCCCGGGTTCCCGGTTGAATCTCGAAGTCGACGTGCTCGCGAAGTACGTCGAGAAGATGCTCACTCCTCACATCCCGGAGCAACCATGACCGACCAGCCGTTCTTTTCTTCCGTCGAACGGGCCATCGCCGAGGTCGCGGCTGGCCGGGCGGTGGTTGTTGTCGACGACGCCAACCGGGAGAACGAGGGCGACCTCATCTTCGCCGCGCAGATGGCGACCCCGGAACTGTTGGGTTTCATGATCCGCTATACCAGTGGCTTCGTCTGCGCCCCGCTCACCGAGGCCGACTGCGATCGACTCGAGCTGCCGCCGATGTACCACATCAATCAGGACCGCCGCGGCACGGCGTACACCGTGACGGTCGACGCCCGGGAGAACGTCACGACCGGCATCTCGGCGGCGGATCGGTCGCGGACCATCCGGCTGCTGGCCGACCCGGAAGCGACCGCCGCAGATTTCACTCGGCCCGGTCACGTCGTTCCGCTGCGTGCCCGGGACGGTGGTGTTCTGCGCCGGGCCGGGCACACCGAGGCCGCCGTCGACCTGGCCCGGCTGGCCGGACTGCGCCCGGCCGGGGTGCTCTGCGAGATCGTCAACGAGGATGGCTCGATGGCCCGGCTGCCCGAGCTGGTGACCTTCGCCGAACGGCACGACCTCCCGCTCATCTCGATCGCAGCGCTCATCGCGCATCGCCGGCACACGGAGCGCCAGATCCGAGCGGTAGCCGAAGCCCGGATCCCGACCCGGCACGGCGCGTTCCGGGCCGTCGGGTACCAGAGCCTTGTCGACGGTACCGATCACATCGCCCTCGTCCGCGGCGACATCGGCGACGGCGAACGGGTGCTCGTGCGGGTGCACTCCGAATGCCTCACCGGCGACGTGTTCGGATCGCGGCGCTGCGACTGCGGGCCGCAGCTCGACTCCGCGCTGGCGACCGTAGCCGCCGAGGGTCGGGGGGTCGTGCTCTACGTCCGCGGTCACGAGGGTCGAGGCATCGGGCTGCTGCACAAGTTATGGGCCTACCAGCTTCAGGACCTGGGGCAGGACACCGTCGATGCCAACCTCAACCTCGGGTTGCCCGCGGACGCCCGCGACTACGGGATCGGCGCGCAGATCCTGGTCGACCTGGGGATCCGTTCGATGCGGCTGTTGACCAACAACCCGGCCAAGCGCGCCGGACTCGAGGGCTACGGTTTGTCGATCGTCGAGCGGGTGGCGTTGCCGGTGACAGCCACCGCGGAGAACCTGCGCTATCTGGTGACTAAGCGGGACCGGATGGGTCATGACCTGCCCGACCTGCCGGACGAGGAGGCGACGGAGGCCAGCGCCGACGCCCTGCGGCCGGGCTTCGCGTTCATCGGTCATGCGGGGGTAGGCGCGGTTGCCGTTGGCCAGGTCATGCCGTGAGCGGCCGCGGCGCACCCGTGGCCGATCCGGAGCCGCCCGACGGTCGGGGGCTGCGGATCGCCCTCGCGGCCACCCGGTGGCACGAGTCGGTCACCGACGGGCTGCTCGACGGCGCCATGCGTGCGCTCGACACCTGCGGCGTCGAAGACGCGGCGGTGGTTCGCGTCCCGGGGGCGTTCGAGCTGCCGATCGTCGCCCGGGCACTAGCCGAGCGCAGACCGGATGCCGTGATCTGCCTCGGCGTCGTCATCCGGGGCGGCACGCCGCACTTCGACTACGTCTGCCGCGCCGCGACCGACGGCTGCCTCCGGGTGTCGCTGGACACCGGGGTACCGATCGGGTTAGGCGTCCTCACCTGCGACACGGAGACGCAGGCCCTGGACCGCTGCGGGCTGCCCGGTTCGACGCAGGACAAGGGCCGGGAGGCTGCCTTCGCCGCGGTTTCCACCGCGCTGCTGCTACGCGCCATCCGACGGGGGGATTGAGCCTTCCGGCGCGCCGCCCCCTACCCTGGCGACCGTGCTGTCCCTCGTGCTACCCAAGGGCTCCCTGGAAAGGGCCACCCTGGAACTTTTCGACGCCGCGGACCTGGCCGTGCGCCGGACAACCGACCGGGACTACCACGCCACGATCGACGATCCGAGGATCGACCGGGTGAGCCTGCTGCGCCCACAGGAGATTCCCCGCTACGTCGAGGAAGGCCTGTTCGACCTCGGGATCACCGGGCGGGACTGGATCGCCGAGACCGACACCGAGGTCGCCTCGGTGACCGAGCTGGAGTACTCCAAGGCGACCGCCAACCCGGTCCGGATAGTCCTCGCCGTACCGAAGGAGCACCCGGCCGAGCAAGGCACCGATCTGCCGGCCGGGATCCGAGTCTCCACCGAGTACCCGGAGCTGACCCGGCGGTTCTTCGCCAAGGCCGGCGTCGAGGCGATCATCGTTCCTTCCTACGGGGCGACCGAAGCCAAGGTGCCCGACATCGTCGACGCGATCGTCGACGTCACCGAGACCGGTGCCAGCCTGCGCCGGCACGGCCTGAAGATCATCGAGACGCTGCTGGTCTCCCGGACCGAGCTGATCGCCAACACGGCCGCGTTCGCGGACCCGGAGAAACGTGCGGCGATCGCCGATATCTCCACCCTGCTGCTGGGGGCGATCAGGGCCCGCGGCCAATGCTTGATCAAACTCAACGTCGGGGACGAGCAACTGTCGGCCGTGCTGGGTCTGCTGCCGTCGATGACGTCGCCCACAGTGACGGCACTCGCCTCCGGGGCGTTCCACGCGGTCGAGACGGTGGTGGCGAAACGGGGCGTCAACACGCTGATCCCGGCGTTGAAGGCCGCCGGCGCCCGGGACATCCTCGAGCTGCCGATCTCGAAGATTGTCGAGTAGCGACCCGCGGCCGGGGCGCTCGCCGGTCGGCGGACCACTCGCAGCGATGGTGGCCGCCGGTGCGCTGCTCGGCGTTCAGGCCCGGGTGAACGGCGCGCTCGGCGTGGGGATGCACTCGGCGCTACTCGCTTCCCTGGTCTCCTTCGCCGGCGGCACCGCCCTGCTCGCGGTCATCGTGACCGCCCGGGCGGGCAGCCGTGCCGGGCTCGCCCGGCTCCGATCCGGTCCGACCCGCTGGTACTACTGGCTGGGTGGACTCGCCGGCGGCCTGGTGGTCGCGTCGAGCGCCGCGGGGGCGCCGCGGATCGGGGTTTCGCTGGTCAGCGTCTGCCTCGTCGCGGGCACCACCGCAGGCGCCCTGCTCGTCGACCGGGTCGGGCTGGGCCCGGGTGGTCACCAGCCGGTGACCCGGCGGCGCTTGGCCGGCGCCGCCCTGGCGGTGGCCGCGGTCGGGCTGGGCGCGATCGGCCGGCCGGCCCGGGCCGGCCAGCCCCTGCTGTTCATTGCGATCGTTGCCGCCGGCTTTGCCTCCGCCGGCCAGCAGGCGGTCAACGGCCAGCTTCGCCGGGTGGCCGACGACGTGGCCGTGGCCGCGCTCATCTCGTTCGCCGTGGGGCTTGCCGGACTCGCCGCCGTCGCGGTCGCCGCCGCGGCGGCCGGGGCGTTGCCTCGTCCGAGCTGGCCGGGTACCTGGTGGTTCTACACCGGAGGGCTCTACGGGGCGGTCTACATCGCGGCAGCGGCAGCCGCGGTACGGCGGCTCGGCGTCCTCCGGATCTCCCTCGCGACCGTCGGGGGTCAGCTGGCCGGATCCGTTCTGTTGGACCTGGTGTTCCCCGAGCCGAGAGCTCCGCTGACCGCGGTCGCCGGGGTCGGCGTCGTGCTCACCCTGATCGCGGTGGCGGTGGCAAGCACCCGGCGCGCCGTTGCCGTCTAGGATCAACGGCCATGCCGACCCTGCGCCTGCCCGATGGCCCGACGCTCGCCTACGACGACACCGGTGGTTCGGGGCCGGCACTGGTCTTCAGTCACGGACTGCTCATGAATCGGCGGATGTTCGCCCCGCAGACGGCGGCGTTCAGCGGCGATTACCGGTGCATCAGCTGGGATGCCCGCGCGCACGGGGAGACCATCGCCTCCGGGCCCTTCGACTACTGGGATTCGGCCCGGGACGCGTTGGCGCTGCTCGATCACCTCGGGATCGAGCGGGCGGTCTTCGCCGGGATGAGCCAGGGCGGCTTCGCGTCGCTGCGGGTTGCGCTGCTCGCTCCGGAGCGGGTTCGCGCCCTCGTGCTGCTCGACTCCCAGGCGGGCCTCGAACAGCCCGGGGCCGATGAGGTCTACCTCCAGATCGCCGAGACCTGGCGTGCGGAGGGGCTCGCCGACGACGCGGCCACCGGTATCGCGTATCTGATCCTGGGCGCCGATCCGGCGGTCTGGGCCCCGTGGATCAGCGAATGGAAGCGCCGCCCGCTCGACGAGATGCTGGTGGAGGCCAGCCGGACGCTGCTCGGCCGCGAGGACCTCACCGAGCGGCTCCCGGAGATCACCCAGCCGGCGCTCGTGGTGCACGGCGAGGTCGATGTCGCGATCCCACGCGAGCGCGCGGAGGCGCTGGCCGCCGGCCTGCCCGGGGCGGGTGGCGTCGTCCTTGTCCCCGGAGCCGCGCATGCTGCGAACCTCACCCATCCCGAGCCGGTGAATCAGGCGATCCGGGAGTTCCTCGGCGCGCTGCCGGCCTGATCGGCCACCCGCGGGGCCCGGGGCGGGTGCCCGGGGCGAGTGCCCGTGGCGGGTGCCCGGGGCGAGTGTGCAATTTCCGACGCGACTCGCCGTGGGAGGCGTCGGAAATTGCACACTCGCGGCGATCCGGGTGCCCAGGAGGGGACGGGGCGCCCCGCCCGGAGCGGGCCCCCGTGCCCGGGTGGACTCTGTTACGCTCAAACCGGACCTGTGGGGCCCGGCGTGCCGGGCGTCACGATCAAGTGGAGTCCCTGCTCCCACCCGCTCGGCCGGCAGGTCGTCGGGTCCGGTCAACCGCTCGCTGCGAACGCGGGCGGTAGCGCGTCGCCGTGCTGGATGGCGACGTCCGGAGGGCTGGGGCTGCGCGCTCAACTGACCGCGAGCCCGAGGAGGCCCCATCAGCGTCGAACCCCGCATCAACGATCGGATCCGCGTCCCCGAAGTGCGTCTCGTCGGGCCGGGGGGCGAGCAGGTCGGGATCGTCGCGATCGGCGACGCCCTGCGGCTGGCCCAGGAGGCCGACCTCGACCTCGTCGAAGTCGCTCCAACGGCCCGGCCCCCGGTCTGCAAGCTCATGGACTACGGGAAATGGAAATACGAGAACGCGCAGAAGGCCCGTGAGGCGCGACGCAACCAGGCGCACACGGTCATCAAGGAGATGAAGCTCCGACCGAAGATCGACCCGCACGACTACGAGACCAAGAAGGGTCACGTCGTTCGGTTCCTCAAGCAGGGCGACAAGGTCAAGATCACAATCATGTTCCGCGGCCGGGAGCAGTCCCGACCGGAGCTCGGCCTCCGGCTCCTTCAGCGGCTGGCCGAGGACGTTGCCGAACTCGGCTACGTCGAAGCCGCGCCGAAGCAGGACGGACGAAACATGATCATGGTGATGACGCCGCACCGCAACATCAAGGCCGAGTCCAAACGGCCGCTGCCGGCACCCGCCCCAGCGATGCCGTAGCCCGGCCCGGGCGACCACACGACGAGGGAGACATGCCGAAGAACAAGACCCATAGCGGGTCGGGGAAGCGGTTCCGGATCACCGGCTCGGGCAAGATCATGCGCCGTCGAGCCAACCGCAACCACCTGCTCGAGCACAAGGCCTCGACCCGGACCCGGCGACTGAAGAACGAGGTCGTCATGGCTCCGGCCGAAAACAACCGGGTTCGACGCCTCCTCGGTCTCTGACCACCACGCGCTAGCAAGGAGTCCTTCCAGTGGCACGCGTAAAGCGGGCGGTCAACGCCCACAAAAAGCGCCGAACCGTCCTCGAGCGGGCCAGCGGGTACCGGGGCCAGCGGTCCCGGCTCTATCGCAAGGCCAAGGAGCAGATGCTCCACTCGATGACCTACGCGTACCGGGACCGCCGGGCACGTAAGGGCGATTTCCGGTCGCTGTGGATCCAGCGGATCAACGCCGCCTCGCGGGCCAACGGGATGACGTACAACCGATTCATCCAAGGCCTCAAGGCCGCCGGGATCGAGGTCGACCGCAAGCACCTGGCCGACTTGGCGGTCGTGGACCCGGCCGCATTCGCGGTGCTCGTCGAGTCCGCGCGTAGCGCCCTGCCGTCGACGGCGGCCTGATCCCCGCGCTGACCACGTCGGTTCGGGCGCCCCGGGTCGCGGCCGCTCGGCGGCTGGCCAAACGGGCCTTGCGTTCGGCGGCGGGCGCCTTCCTGGTGGAAGGGCCGCAGGCGGTGCGCGAGGCCCTGGAGGACGGACGCGGCCTGGTCCGCGAACTGTTCGCCACCCCCGAGGCTGCTAGCCGGCACGGCGATCTGCTCGTCGGGGGGGTTGAAGTTCACGTCGTCAGCAGCGAAGTCATGGCTTCCCTCGCCCAGACGGTCAGCCCGCAGGGCATCGTGGCCGTTGCCACGATGTGCCACGTCCCGCTGGAGTCCGCGGTTAGCAACGGGGCTCGCCTCGTCGCGGTGCTCGCCTCCGTTCGCGACCCCGGCAATGCTGGCACGCTGCTCCGCTCGGCCGACGCGGCAGGAGCGGACGCCGTGGTGCTCACCGACCGCTCGGTCGACGTCTACAACGCGAAATGCGTCCGGGCCTCGGCCGGTTCGCTGTTCCATCTACCGATCGCCGTCGGGGTGCCGGTGACCGACGCGGTCGCCGCATGCCGGTCGGCCGGGCTGACGGTCCTCGCCGCTGACGCGGCCGGCTCGGACGATCTGGACCGGCTGGCCGACGATGGGGCGTTGGGCCGGCCGACCGGCTGGCTGTTCGGCAACGAGGCCTGGGGCCTGCCCGACGAGGTCGCGGGCCTCGCCGACCGGGTGGTCCGGGTTCCGATTCATGGTCGCGCGGAGTCGCTCAACCTGGCGGCGGCAGCCGCGGTGTGTCTGTATTCCTCCGCGCGGGCGCAACGTTCGGGCGCCCGGTAGCCGGTACGCTCGCTCCTCGTGGTGGACCCCGACGATCTCCCGGACGGCGTGGTGGTCGCCGACGCGCGCGGCGCCGTCACCCTGGTCAACCGGGTCGCGGCGCGCCTGCTCCGCGTCGACCCGTCGGTCGCCGTCGGCCGCTGCTATGCCGAGGTGGTTCCGGTCCGGGACCCGGCCGGCCGGGACTGGTGGGCGGGCATCCGCCCGTACGCCGGTCTGGTCTCCCGGACCGGAGTGCCCGAGCGCCTGCTCGAGATCGCCCCGGGGGAAGGGCGCCCGGCGCGTGAGGTCCTGCTGTCCGCCCGTTTCGTCCGGCCCGGTCGAGGCCAACCCCTCGAGCGGTTGGTCGTCGTGTTGCGTGACGCCGCCGTGCGGGAGCGGCAGGAACGGAACCGGGCCGAGTTGGTCTCGGTCGTCTCGCACGAGCTGCGGTCGCCGCTGACCAGCGTCAAAGGCTTCACCGCCACCCTGCTCGCGAAATGGGATCGATTCAGCGACGAGCAAAAGAAGCTGATGCTGACAACCGTGAACGCGGACGCGGACCGGGTGACCCGGTTGATCGGCGAGTTGCTCGACGTGTCGCGGATCGACGCCGGCCGGCTCGAGCTGCGCCGGCAGGTCGTCGACGTGCCGGCGCTCGCCCGCACCGTGGTCGCCGGCCGGGTGGGTGCGGGGGAGGCGGCGGACCGTTTCGTCGTTGTCGAAACCGGCCCGCTGCCCGAGATGTGGGCCGACCCGGACAAGCTCACGCAGGTGTTCGGCAACCTCGTCGACAATGCGCTACGGCATGGCGCCGGTCGGATCACCCTGACGATCTCCCCGCGGCATCCGGAGCCCGGGGCCCTCGTCGAGGTCACGGACGAGGGCGAAGGGGTGCCGCCCGACGTCGCGCCGCGGCTGTTCACCAAGTTCTGGCGCGGCGGACGCCGCGCCGGCAGCGGGCTCGGTCTCTACCTGGCCCGCGGGCTGGTCGAGGCGCATGGCGGAACCATCGGGTTCGGTTCCACCGACGCCGGTGGCGCGCGATTTACCGTGGCCCTGCCGGCCGGCGCGCCCGAGTACGCCTGAGCGCGCCAGCCGGCCGGGCCGCAGCCCGCCGCCCCCGCGAACGACGAGGAGCCATGTCCGCGCCCAACGATCCCTTCGATCCCAAGCAGGTGGCCGCGTTGGCCCCGGCGGCGGTCAAGCGCGCCGTCGAGGAGGGGCTGGCGGCGTTCGCCGCGGCGGCCAGCCTCGACGCGTTGGCCGCGGAGCATGTCGCCCAGCTCGGCAACGGGTCACCGATCGCGTTGGCCCGACGTGAGATAGGTGCCCTGCCCCCGCAGGCGAAGGCGGATGCGGGGAGGGCCGTCAACGCCGCGCTGGCTCGCTTGACCTTGGCCTACGAGGGCCGCCTGCGCAGCCTCGAAGCCGAACGCGACGCAACCACCCTGCTCGCCGAGACCGTCGACGTCACCCTGCCGTGGGACCGCCGCCCAGCCGGGGCAAGACACCCGCTGACGCTCATCCAGGAGCGGGTCACCGACATCTTCGTGGCGATGGGCTACGAGCTCGCCGAGGGCCCCGAGGTCGAGGCCGAATGGTTCAACTTCGATGCACTGAACTTTCCCGCCGACCATCCGGCCCGCGCCGCCCAGGACAGCCTGTACGTGGCCCCGGCCGGGTCGAATCTCGTGTTGCGCACGCACACGTCGCCGGTGCAGATCCGCGCGCTGCTCGAGCGGCCCCTGCCCGTCTACGTAATCTGCCCGGGACGCACTTACCGCAACGATCCGCTGGACGCTACCCACACTCCGGTCTTCAGCCAGGTCGAGGGGCTCGCCGTGGACGAGGGCATCACGATGGGCGACCTCAAGGGCACCCTGGACACGTTCGTGTCCGCGCTGTTCGGCAGCGGACTGCGGACCCGCCTGCGGCCCTCCTTTTTTCCGTTCACCGAACCGTCGGCCGAGGTGGACCTGCTCTGCTTCTCCTGCCGCGGGGCGTCCATCGAGGTTGGTGCCGACCCGTGCCGGGTGTGCGGCTCGGAGGGATGGATCGAGTGGGGCGGGGCGGGAATGGTCCATCCCGCGCTGTTCGCCGCGACCGGGATCGACCCGGACCGCTACACCGGTTTCGCGTTCGGGATGGGCCTCGAACGGGCGCTGATGTTCCGACATGGGATTGCGGACGTCCGCCATCTCGTCGAGGGCGACATTCGGATCCCGCTCGCCCTCGGCCGGGAGGTCTGATGCGGGTTCCGGTTTCCTGGCTCGCTGACTATGCCGACCTGGCCGGCGCGCCTGCCCGCGGGATCGCCGACGCCCTGATCCGGGTCGGTCTCGAGGTGGAACGCGTCGAGTCGCTCGGGTCGGACATAGCGAACGTCGTCGTCGCCCGGGTTCTCGACATCGAAGAGGTCACCGGGGTCAAGAAGCCCATCCGCTACTGCCGGGTCGACGACGGTGACACCGTGCGTAGCGTGATCTGCGGTGCCACGAACTTCGCTGTCGGCGACCTGGTCGCGCTCGCCAAACCCGGTGCCGGCTTGCCCGGGGGGGTTCGGATCGAGGCCCGCGAGGCGTACCGCCGGACGTCCGAGGGGATGATCTGCTCCGGCCGGGAGCTCGGGCTCTCCGACGACCATGCCGGCATCCTGGTCCTCGCCGCGGACCTCGAGCTCGGCGCCGACGTCGTCCGGGTGCTCGGCCTGGCCGACGACATCCTCGACATCGCGGTCACGCCGGATCGCGGGTACTGCCTGTCGATTCGCGGTGTCGCCAGGGAGGCTGCCGCTGCTCTCGGGGTCCGCTACCGGGACCCGGCCGCGCAGGTGAAGATGCCTCGCCTGCGCCCCGGCGGACCTGCCGTCCGGGTCGAGGACTTCATCGGTTGCGATCGGTACGTCGCTCGGGGGGTCGAGCGCATCGACCCGTCCCGGCCGACGCCACCCTGGCTGGCCCGTCGACTGACGGTCGCCGGGATGCGGCCGATCTCGCTCACCGTCGACGTGACCAACTACGTCCTGCTGGACCTCGGTCAGCCGCTGCATGCCTTCGACGCCGGCCGCCTGGTCGGACAGATCGTCGTCCGCAGGGCCTTGCCCGGAGAACGCCTGGCGACCCTCGACGGTTTGACTCGCGACCTCGACCCGGACGACCTCGTAATCGCCGACGGCAGCGGACCGATCGGGTTGGCCGGCGTCATGGGTGGCGGCCCGACAGAGGTGGGTCCGACGACAACGTCGGTCGTGATCGAGGCGGCGCACTTCGACCCGGCCTCGGTCGCTCGGACCGCGCGCCGCCACCGGTTGTCGACCGAGGCGTCGCGCCGGTTCGAGCGGGGCGTCGACGATGCGCTGGCTCCGGTCGCCGCTCAGCTCGCCGTCCAGCTCCTGCTCGAGCACGCCGGAGCGACCGCCGCGGCGGACGTCACGGACATCGACGGCCGGCCGGGTCGCCCGACCCTGACCCTGCCGCTCGCTCTGCCCGCTCGGATCACGGGCATCCGCTACCCGGCGGACACGATCCGGCGGCGCCTCGACGACGTCGGCGCCACGCTGACAGGTGAAGATCCGCTGACGGTCGTCCCCCCTTCCTGGCGCCCCGACCTCACCGCGGCAGTCGATCTCGTCGAGGAGATCGCCCGGCTCGAGGGGTATGACCAGTTGCCGGTGCGCCTGCCGGCCGCGCCCGCCGGCAGGGGGCTCACCCCAGACCAGCGTCGCCGCCGGGTTGCCAGTCGGGCGCTTGCCGCGGCCGGCTACATCGAGGTGCACACCGCCCCGTTCGTCGGACCGGATGCCGCCCCCGCCCTCCTGCTCCCCGAGGCCGATCCACGCCGGCCCTCGGTGACCGTCGCCAACCCGCTGTCGGAGGAGGAATCGATGCTGCGGGCCAGCCTGCTCCCCGGGCTGCTCGCGGCGCTCCTGCGCAACCTGGGACGTGGCTTCGCCGACCTTGGGATCTTCGAGATCGCCCCGGTGTTCCGAGCCCGCCCGGGTGCCGGGCCGGCCCCCGCGCCGGTCTCGAGCCGGCGACCGAGCCGGGCGGAGCTTGACGCGATCGAGGCCGCGCTGCCCGACCAGCCCGTACAGGTCGGAGTGGTGCTCGGCGGGGACCGTGAGTTGCCCGGATGGTGGGGGGACGGCCGGCGGGCCAGCTGGGCGGATGCGGTCGGTGCGGCACGGGCCGTGGCCGGGGAGCTCGGGGTGAACCTGGTCGTCCGGGCTGGAGCCGCGCCGCCCTGGCACCCGGGACGGTGTGCCGAGCTCGTCATTGAAGGGGGCGTCATCGGCCACGCCGGCGAGTTGCACCCGCGAGTGGTCGAGGCATTCGGCCTCCCGTCTCGGACGTGCGCGGCGGAATTCGCCCTGGCCCCGCTGTTGGCCGCGGCGGTCGACCAGGTTCCCGCGCCCGCCGTCTCCCCGTTCCCGGTGGCCACGCTCGACGTGGCGCTCGTCGTGGACACCGCAGTCACGGCCGCGGACCTCGCCGTCGCGTTACGCGACGGGACCGGGCCGCTGCTCGAGTCGCTGAGGCTCTTCGACGTATACACCGGACCGCAGGTGGGCCACGGAAAGAAGTCGCTTGCATACAACCTCCGGCTGCGCGCCCAGGACCGGACGCTCACCGCGGAGGAGGCGCTGGCGCTCCGGGACGGGGCCGTCCGGGTGGCGGCCGAGCGGCACGGTGCGACCCTGCGCTCCTAGCGCTCCGCGCTCACGAGGACACCGGCCGTCGGCCGCACATCAGTTCAGGTAGCCGACCACGTCGATGGCGACGTTGACCGGCGAGCTCGCGGAGTACAGGTCGAGCCGGCCGTTGCTGCCGAGTGCGACCACCTGGAAGTTCGCGGTGGTGCCACCCGGGGTGTAGTTCACGGTGGAGGCGATCGGGCGGGTGGTGCCGTCCGGGTAGGCCTCCAGGTAGCCGACGCCGGTCGGGCCGATCGCGGTGATGTTCACCGCGACCGCCGTCGCTGTGGACGGGACGCCGGCCAGCCCGCTGACCTGCACCGGGTAGGCGGTT
>DATLTS010000067.1 GCA_035533475.1 Mycobacteriales bacterium
GCACACCGCGCACGCTGAGGCCCGCCTGCTCCGCGAGCCGCCCCGCGGTCAGACCGCGGTCCGCGCGGAGCTGGCGCACCCGCGTCCCGAGTTGCAGGAGCGTCGGCGGGACGACCGGGGACGAGGCGGGCACCCCCCGACAAGACCAAGCGCGGACCCAAACCGCCATGAACATCTGTGCACCTTCGGCGGCCGGTTGTCCCGGCTAGCGGGCGCCCGGGGGTGGGCTGCGAGACCGAACGTCAGTTGGCGGCGGCGGCGGCCCCGGGGGCCGCCACGCGGGATTCGTCGGCGGGCAGCGGCACGACCGGCTGGCTGACGAACTTGTACCCGACGTTGCGGACCGTGCCGATCAGCGACTCCAACTCGGCGCCGAACTTGGCGCGGAGCCGGCGCACGTGGACGTCGACGGTGCGGGTGCCGCCGTAGTAGTCGTAGCCCCAGACCTCCTGGAGCAGCTGGGCCCGGGTGAAGACCCGCCCCGGGTGCTGGGCGAGGAACTTCAGCAGCTCGAACTCCTTGAAGGTGAGGTCGAGCTGCGCCCCGCGCAGCCGGGCGCTGTAGGTCACCTCGTCGATCGTCAGCTCGCCGGAGCGGATCTCGGTCGACCGGGCCGCCTCGTCCGCCGACGGCGCGCGCCGGCCGAGGGCGAGCCGGAGCCGCGCCTCCACCTCGGCGGGACCGGCGGAGGTGAGCAGCACGTCGTCGACCCCCCAGTCGGCGGAGACCGCGACGAGCCCGCCTTCGGTGACGACGCCGAGGATCGGCGCGGAGGTCCCGGTCGTTCGCAGCAGTCGGCACAACGATCTCGCCGCCACCAGGTCGCTTCGAGCGTCGATGAGGATGACGTCGGCCGGCGCGGTGTCGAGCAGCGCGGACGCCTCGAGCGGCGCAACCCGGATCCGGTGCGAGAGCAGCCCGAGCGCGGGCAGCACCCCGGCCGACGGGGTCGGGCCGTTCGTCAGCAGCAGCAGGGTGGTCACGGAACCTCCGGGAGCGCGGAACAAGCGGAACAGGCAGAACAAGCCGAGCAGGCAGAACAAGGCCGAGGAACACGACAGGGACCCGGCAGATCACCCCGAGGGGCGGCACTGCCCGAATCCCGTGCCGCCACAATAGCTGACATGCCCGAGCCCGGGGAGCGACTGGCCCTCACCACCGTCGACGGCGAGCACCTGGCCGCGGTGCACCTGGCCGGCCCGGACCGGGAGTTGGCGATCGTCGTCGGGCACGGCTTCAGCGGGTCGATCCGCCGGCCTTCGGTGCGCACCATCGCCGAGTGCTTCGCGGTCCACGCCGGGGTGCTCGCTTTCGACTTCCGCGGGCACGGCGCCTCGACCGGCTACTCCACGGTCGGTGACAAGGAAGTCTTCGACCTCGACGCCGCCGTCTCCGCCGCCCGCGGTCTCGGTTATCGCGCGGTCGCGAGCTGCGGTTTCTCCATGGGGGCGAGCGTCGTGATCCGCCACGCCGCGCTGCACGGCGGGGTGGCGGCTGTCGCCGCGGTGTCGGGGACCAGCCGCTGGTTCTACCGGGGCACCCCGCCGATGCGCCGGCTGCACTGGGTCGTGGAGCGCCGGGCCGGCCGGTTCCTCGCCCGGCGGGTCCTGCACACCCGGATCGCGGCCGGCGGCTGGGACCCGGTCCCCGAAGCCCCGGTCGAGGTGGTCGCGCGGATCGCCCCGGTCCCGCTGCTCGTCGTGCACGGCGACCGGGACGCCTACTTCCCGGTGGAGCACGCCGAGGCGCTCGCCGCGGCGGCCGGTGAGCCGGTCGAGCTGTGGATCGTCCCCGGGTTCGGGCATGCCGAGGCGGCGGCGACCCCGGAGCTGCTCGACCGGATCGGCGGATGGCTTCGCGCCGCCTCGACCGCGAACGCCGCCCGTCCGGCAAAGCCCGGGACGGCCTGACCCGGCTCTGGCACGATGGCGGGCATGGCGGCACCGGCGGCGGGAGCCGCGCCGAGCCCGACCCGGCAGCCCGCCGAGCCGCCGCACCACCACGCCGCCGCAGCGCCCCCCGGGCATCCGTTCGCAGCGGGCGTCGGGGCCGCCGTCGTCGCGCTCGCGCTCGCCGGGTCCAGCTACCTCGGCCGACCCGCACTCGCCGTCGGCGTCGGCGTCGTGCAGCTGCTGCTCACCCTCGCCTGGTTCGCGGTGCTCGACACCCCCGGCAGCCTCGGCGGGCTGGTCATCGTCGCCGCCGCCTGCTCGGCGTCGGACCTGCTGCTGCTGAGCACCGGCGGCTCTGGCCTCGGCGGTCTGGCCGGCATCCTCGGCCTGGCGCTGGTCGCCGCCCTGGCGTTCCAGATGCAGCGCCGCCGCCGGGTCCGGGTCGCCGAGTCGCTGGCCGGGTCGATGTCCGCGGTCCTGCTCGGGCTGGCCGTCGCCACCCTGATCGGCCTGCGCGCCGGGCGCGGCGGGGAGCAGGCCGTCGCGGCCGCGCTGCTCGGCGGCGGGGCGGGGCTGCTCGTCGCCCGGTGGACCGACATCCCGTTCAGCCACCCGCGGGTGGTGACCGGCGGCACCCGGGGCTGGCCCGGTCTGCTGCTCGGCCTCGCCGCCGGGTGCGGGGTCGGCGCCGGCTACGGCGCGACGGTCCGGCTGGTCGGGGTCAGCGTCGGATTGCGGCTCGGTGTCGTCACCGCCGCGCTCGCCCTCGCCGCAGACGTGGCGATCGACCTGGGCCGCGGCGCGCTCGCCGGCAGCGGCCACGAGCGGCAGCTCGCCGCCCTCACCCCGGTCACCGTGCTGCTCCCGCTCGCGATCGGCTGCCCGGCGGCTTACGTCGCCGGCCGGATCCTCCTCGGATAGGTCCCGACATGCGCCGACTCCTCGTCCTGATCGCCGTGCTCGCCGTGCTGCTCGCCGTCGCGGACCGCGTCGCCGTCCGGCTCGCCGAGTCCGCCGTCGCCACCCGGATCAAGATCGCCGAGCAGCTGTCCAGTAGCCCGGCGGTGTCGATCGGCGGGTTCCCCTTTCTCACCCAAGCCATCTCCGGCCGTTACGACAACCTCTCGGTCACCGTGACCGGCCTGCGCCGCGGCTCGGCCACGATCACCCGGCTCTCCGTCGACCTGCGCGGCGTCCGGGTGCCCCTCTCGGCGATCGTGCACCGGGCGGTCAGCTCCATCCCGGTGGCCTCCGCGACCGGGACCGTCCAGCTCAGCTACGCCGACCTGGACGCCGCGGTCGCCTCGCGCGGGATCACCGTCGCCTACGGCGGCAGCCCGGGCACCGTGACGGTGACCTACCGGGGGACCAGCCGGGTCGGTCGGGTCCGGGTCGACGGGGATGCGATCGCGGTCGACGTGAGCGCCGCCGGCGCCGGCGGGGTGACCGTCGGCGGCCCGGCCGCCGGGCTGTTCGACTTCACCGTCTCGCTGCCGTCGCTGCCCTTCCACATCGCGCTCCAGACGGTGACCGCCGATCCGGCCGGGGTGCAGATCGCCGCGGCGGCCGGCGCGTTCACGATCAGCACCGCCGGGTGACTGAACCGCCCCGGCGCCGCCGACGTGCTCCGTCTGTGGGGACGGTGATGGCGACCAGCGACGAAACGATGCTCCGCGCGCTCTACGCGGAGCACGCCGGGCCGCTGCTGGGTTTCGCGCTGCGGCTCACCGGGGGGGACCGGGGCCGGGCCGAGGACATCGTGCAGGAGACGCTGCTCCGCGCCTGGCGCCACCCGGAGGCGGTCGACCCGGGGCGCGGCGCGATCCGGCCGTGGCTGTTCACCGTCGCCCGCCACCTCAGCGTCGACGCGCACCGGGCCCGCCAGACCCGCCCGGCGGAGGTGGACTTCGAGCTCGCCCGCTCGGTGTCCGGCGCGGACGACATCGACCGGGCGATGCAGGGCTGGCTGGTCGGCGACGCCCTGGCGACTTTGAGCCCCGAGCATCGGGCGGTCCTCGTTGAGACTTATTACCGCGGTCAGTCTGTCGCCGAGGCGGCTCGGACGCTGGGGGTTCCCGCGGGCACGGTGAAATCGCGCTCGTACTACGCATTGCGGGCGCTGCGGCTCGCGCTGGACGAGCGGGGCGTGACCCCGTGAGCGCGGCCTGCGCGGCGCACCGCGGCGACCTGGCGGCCTACCTGGTGGGCGCGCTCCCGCCGGGCGAGCTGGCCCCGTTCCAGGCCCATCTCGACGGCTGCCCCGGGTGCCGGCGCGAGCTCGCCGAACTGGCCCCGCTGCCGGGTCTGCTGGCCCGGGTCGCCGTCGAGGACGTGATCGGTGGACCGGTGGATCCCGGGCCGGCCCTGCTGGACCGGCTGCTCGCCGCCGCCGCGCGGGAGGGCCGGGTGCGCCGGGTGCGCCGGCACCGCTGGCTGGCCGCAGCCGCCGCGACCGCCCTGATCGGCACAGGGATCGGTGCCGCCCTGCTGGCCGGCGGCTCGGCGCCGGCGCCGACGTTCAGCGCGACCAACGGCGCGGTGCGGGTGACCGTCCGGCTGGTCGCCAGCACCGCCGGAACCCAGATCTCGCTCGCGATCAGCGGCGTGCCCCGCCGCGAGCACTGCGAGCTGGTGGCGGTCAGCCGGACCGGCGCCGCGGAGGTGGCCGGCGGCTGGGTGGCCGACTACGAGGGGACCGCGCACATCGAGGCGACGACCGCGATCCCGGAGGCCCAGCTGTCGCAGCTGCGGGTCGAGACGACGGGTGGCCAGCAGATCGTCGCGCTCCCGGTCTGACAACCCCCGCGATCCGTCCCGGAACACGGCGCCCCCGGCCGGCGTTCCGGCGGATGTGACCGGTGTCTGGGTGCTGCTCGCGACGCTCGCCGTGGCCGGCGTCGGCGGCGGGATCTGGCGGCGCCGGCGCGGCCGGATGGTCACCGCGGCCGACCGGGCGGCCGTCTCGGCTGAGGAGATCGGGACCCGGCTCGGCGAGCGGGCCACCCTGCTCCAGTTCTCCAGCGCCTTCTGCGCGCCGTGCCGGGCCACCCGGCAGGTCCTCGCCGAAGTCGCCGGGATGCTCGACGGCGTCGCCCACGTGGAGGTCGACGCGGAGTCGCACCTGGACCTGGTGCGCCGCCTGGACATCCGCTCGACGCCGACCACCCTCGTCCTCGATCGCGCCGGGCTGGTGCGGCAGCGGGCGGCGGGTCAGCCGCGTAAGGCGGACGTCATCGCCGCGCTGGACACCGCGCTGACCTGACCCGTCCCCGGTCGGCGCCTCGCGCTCAGGCCGAGTGGGGCAGCGGCAGCCAGCTCGCGTCGTCGCGCTCCGCCGCGCAGATCTCCCGGGAGCCCGGCCCGTGCTCGTCCAGCACGTCGATCAGCAGGGTGAGCGGGATCCGGTCCTCGAGCCAACGCATCGGCTCCATCACGGTCGCCATCGGGGCCTCCCCTCCGAATGCCATGTCGCATTAGTCCTATCGGACCAGCCGAGGCGGAACCAAACAGCCAAACAGGTGATACCCGCCCAGCGCCGCTCGAATCCGGGCACCCGGGCCGCGGGCGGGGGACCGGGCCGCCGGGCGGGGATTCACCCACCCGGCGTAGCGGCCGCCGGGGCGGCTAGTCACCGGAGCCCCGATGACCTGGCCCGAACGGATCAAGTGGTGAGGGTCTTTCGCCCGGGGTCTATTCCGGCGGCGCACCGTCACCGAACATGCACCCACAGTGATTGCGGGAGGCGTGGTGCACGGATCGCGAAGCCGTCGTCGGGGGGCCCGCCGGCTGGCCCCTCGGCTGGCCCCTCGGCTGGCCCGCCGGCTGGCCCGGGCGACCGGCGGCCTGCTCACCGCGGTGCTGCTCGTCGGGCTGGCGCTCACCGCGGTCGGGCACCTGGTGTTCCACGTCGGGGTCTCCCCGGTGCTGACCGGCAGCATGGTGCCGACCTACCGCCCGGGCGACGCGATCCTCACCCGGCTGGTCCCGGTCTCCTCCCTGCACCCCGGCGAGATCGCCGTGTTCGTCCCGCCGGGGGAGTCGGCGCCGTTCGCGCACCGGCTGGTCACGGTCACCGGGGACCGCAACGCCCCGGTGGTCACCACCCGCGGTGACGCGAACAAGGCCGCCGACCCCTGGCACGCGAAGCTGCTCGGCCCCGACGTGCGGGTCGTCGTCGGGGTGATCCCCGACCTCGGCCGGGCGCTGGTCGCGGTCCGGACCCCCCGGGCCCGCGCGCTGCTGCTCGCCCTGCTCGGCCTGCTGATCACCGCGATCGGCACCGCGGCGCTGCTCCGGCCGTCGCCGGCGCAGCGCCGAGCCCACGCGCTCCCCACCTGACCCGACCGTCCATCCGTCTCGAAAGGACACCCCCCATGGGCGCACATCGCAATCCCGCCACCGGTCGCTCGACCCGGCGCACCGCACTCGCCTTGGCGTTCGCGGTGACCGGGCTGGCCGTCACCGGCACCGGCGTCTACGCGGCACTGAACGCGCAGGCGACCGCCATCCAGTCGATCGCCAGCGGCACCCTGAGCCTGACGATGGCGAACAACGGCGCCGGTTTCAGCACGTCGATCTCCGGCCTGGCGCCGGGGGACGTGGTGAACCGTTACGTCAACCTCACCAACGGCGGGACGCTGCCGGCCCTCGGTCTCACCCTGAAGGCCGCGGACAGCTCGGCCAGCCCGCTGGACAACTCCTTCAATACCGGTACCGCCGGCCTGGAGGTTACCGTCACCCAGTGCAACGGCGGCGTCTGGTCGCCCACCACCGGCCTCTGCGGCGGTACCACGTCGGTGCTTCTCGCCAGCACCCCGATGGCGACCGTGATCTCCACGGCACAGACCCTGCTGGGCGCGACCACCGCGGTCGCGGTCGGGGCGGTCACCAACATCCAGGTCTCCGTGGCGCTGGCCGGAACCGAGACCACGACGAACGGCACGCCGCCGGCGAACACCATCCAGGGTGACACCGCGAACATCACCTGGACGTTCGACGAGCAGCAGCGGGCCGCGGCGACGACGAACAGCTAGCCGATCCGATAGCCGCCTGATGCGGCTGACTCGCCCGGGAAGGGCGGTCGTCATCACGACGACCGCCCTTCTCGGGCTGCCGGGTTTCCTGCTGGGCGCCCGCGCCGATGCGGCGATCACCGGGGCCGGGGTGAGCGCCGCCCAGGTGATCTCCTCCGGCAGCTGGATCCTGGTCCCGTCGCTGACCAGCACCCCGCCGGCCACCCCCGGGGCGCTCACCGTCGCGGTAACCCTGATCGCCCCGGCCTACTTCTACGCGATCAACACCGGCACCGAGCCGCTCACCGGCGCCGAGTACACGGTGAGCGCGTCGAGCGCGGTCACCCTCACCGCCTGCGTCGGGGGCAGCTGGAACGAGACGACGAACCTCTGTAGCGGCACCGCGACCGTGGTCGGCGCCACCACCGGGTCGCCGGCGACCTCCTCGGTGGTGCCGACCCCGAACGACGGGAACGTGCTGCTCCAGGCGTCGACGACCGCGGCGTCGACCAGCGCGACGATCTCGACCAGCGTGCGCAGCGATCAGATCTCCGGCATCGGGACGACCAACTCCTGAACCGGGGGCTCGCCGACGGGTACTTCAGCGCTCGCCAAGTGCCGAGGCGCGCCGGGGTCCCCCCGGTGGCTCGCCGAGCGCGAAGGGCCCGCAGCAAGGGCGCGATCAGTGGCCGGGTTAGCGGCCGGCTATCCCGCCCGCTGTCGGTAGCGACGCTCGTCTGGGAACACCGCCCGCACCGGGCAACCGGGAGCACCCTTCGGTACGAGAGCGGTCTCGTAGCCGAAGTTGACGGCGAACGAACGGACCCCCAGGGTCATCAGGCCCGACATGAGATCGACGATCGTTGCGACGCTCGCCCGATCGACGGTTCCGTACACCAGCACGGTCGCATGGCCGCCGTCGACACGAGCGTGGGCCGCGAAGGCCGGCTCGGTTGTCGCCAGAGCCGTCATGACCGTCTCCTTCCGCTCGACTGGCCGGGCGTGGCGGCTCAGGTGAGTGCGGCTGGCCGTTCGAACTGGAACACCCGGTGCAGGCCAACCGCCGCGAGAAGGCGCTGCGCAGGCGGTGGCACCGAGCGGAGCATGAGTGTGCCGTCACGACTGGCCAGCCAGCGCCGAAGGGCAACGAGGGTGACGAGCCCCGTGCGGTCCAAGAACGTTACGTTGCTGAGGTCCACGACCACACTGGCCGGTGACTGCTGGTAGACCGGTCGCAGAGCCTGGCGCAGCCCGAGGTTGGTGTGAATGTCTACTAGGCCTACTGGACAGACGAGGAGCGTCTGCGAGTCCAATGGGGTGCACTCCACCGTCAATGCCGCGGTCACGTTGGCCTCCCGATGCTTGCGCTCGAGGGCCAGGATGGCCTGACGATGTGACGGTTGCCTTGGCAGCAGCATGACGGTCCGATGACGGAATGAGTCGCGGGCACCGACATGCACCCGTCACGAGCTCTCCAGCGATCGGCAAGATCGGAAGGCGATCCTGCCGATCTTGCGACGAGCCAATCAGCGGAGGTCTGTGATTCGGACTCCCCGGACGACCGTTTCCAGGGTCGACTCCGGGCACCTGGCGCGGCGACCTACCAGTGGTACGGGTGGCCCGGCTTATCGGGAGCGAGCGCCGACTGTGGCAAACTCGACGCAGTGGCCGCCCGCGTGCTCGTCGTGGAGGACGACAACGCCATCCGCGCCTCGCTGGCTCTGGCCCTCGAAGACGAAGGCTACGAAGTACGCGCCGTTGCACGGGCAGAGCAGGCCCTGGACGTCTTCGGGCAGGACGGCGCCGATGTCGTTCTCGTCGACCTGATGCTCCCGGGGATGGACGGCTTCGAACTCACCCGGCAGATCCGCCGGCACAGCGGCGTCCCGATCGTCATCGTGACCGCCCGCTCGGATTCCCACGACATCGTGGCGGGCCTCGAGGCCGGCGCCGACGACTACATCACGAAGCCCTTCGTAGTCAAGGAGCTGACCGCCCGCCTGAGGGCCCTTCGGCGGCGTACCCAGGCTGGCCCCGAACGGGAGCCGGCGATCGAACTCGGCGACTTGGTGATTCGCCGGGAGGAGGGTCGGGTCGAGTTGGCCGGGGAACCGGTGCACCTGACGAAGACCGAGTTCCGACTCCTGTCCGAACTGGCCTCGCGACCGGGACTGATCTACAGCCGCGAACAGCTACTCCAGGAGGTCTGGGAGTACGGCTACTTCGGCGATACTCGCATCGTGGATGTGCACGTCCGCCGCCTCCGGACCAAGATAGAAGCCGACCCGTCGCGACCGCGACACCTGATCACCGTTCGTGGGTTCGGGTACAAACTCGTCCGGTGACAGTAACCGTGGGTTGGCGGTTTCCGAGCTTGCAGGCGCGGCTCACTGCGGTCTTGGCTCTCGGCGCCCTGCTGCTGTCGTTGGCGCTCGCCCTGATCGCGTACGGGTTCTCCCGCAGCTACCTTCAGGGCCAGCGGATCGCGAGCGCGGAACGGCAGGCCTACCTGAATGCACGACTGGTGCGGGACCAGTTGCGACCGGGCAACGTTTATGTAACTGACCTGCTCACCGGTCTCCCGGGTTCATCCGGCGGGGCGGCCGTCGTTGAACATCAGGGCCGCTGGTATGCCTCGACTCTGGCGGATGGGCGCGACGTCCTCCCGGCGGCACTCCGCCTACGGGTTCTCGCGGGCTCTCCGGCGCGCCAGATCCTGATTGTCGGCGGCGCGCCGCACCTTGCCGTGGGGATCCCGCTGCCGGAAGTCGATGCCGCCTACTTCGACATCTCCGACCTGAGCGAACTGAATCGCACGCTACACGACATCGCGCTGGCTTTGACGCTTGCGGCGCTGGCGACGGCTGTGGCTGGCGCGCTGATTGGCCGGCTGGCGGCCCAGCGACTGACTCGACCTCTGCGCCGGGTTGCACAAGCCAGCGTGAACCTCGCTAACGGTGACCTGGATACCCGACTCCCCCCCGCGCGAGACCGCGAGATCGTTGCGCTCGTGGACTCCTTCAACGAAATGGCCGGTGCACTTCAGCGCCGTATCGAACGTGACGCTCGCTTCGCGGCGGATGTCAGTCATGAGCTGCGGTCGCCGCTGACCACGCTTGCCGCTACCTTGAGTGTCTTGAACATGCGCCGCGATGCCCTCCCCGACCGCGGCAGGCAGGCGCTGGGCTTGCTCAACGAAGAGATGCACCGTTTTCAGCGCCTCGTGCAGGACTTGCTGGAAATCTCCCGTGCGGACGGCGGCAGCGACCGCCCGCAGTTCGAGTTGGTGCGTCTCGATGAACTGGTCGTGAGAGTCTGCCAGGACAGCAGCACACCGAACCTGACGGTGTCCGTCGACGATGCGGCGAGGCAGACCGTGATGCTGCTCGATAAGCGGCGCATGGAACGAGCGCTCGCCAATCTGCTGGACAACGCCGTGCGACATGGCGGCGGACCCACTGCCGTACACATATCCGTCGAGCCCGGCGCCGCCTGCATCGCGGTCGATGACGCCGGGGCCGGTATCGGCCTCCCGGATCGCGAACGCGTCTTCGAGCGGTTCGCCCGCGGTCCCGGTGGGCGCACCGGCACTGAGGGAGCCGGGCTGGGCCTCGCCCTGGTGCGCGAGCACGTCCGTGTCCACGGCGGGGCGGTATGGGTCGAGGACAGCCCTGCGGGGGGCGCTCGATTTGTCATTCGATTGCCGGTGCGGAGTGTCTAGCAAACGCTCGCGAACCTGGGGCGCAACTGGGGCCACCCGCGCCGCGGTAGTGGGCTGCCTGCTGAGCGCGGCCCTCGGTTGCTCGATCCCGACCAGCCAGGTGCCCACCGATATTTCGCGCAGTGAGGTCCCGTTCGGCCTGCTTTCGTCGCAACCCGCACCGGGCAAGTCGCCGACCCCCCCGTTGGTACCGGTGTTGATCTACGTGGCCAAGGGGACCCAAATCGTGCCGATCAAGGTATCGGCACCTCCCCCGGGGCGCATCGACCAGGCGATCCGCGTCCTCCTCAACGGGGTCGACACGGCTCAGTCACAAGCGGGGCTGCGCAGTGCGATCCCCGAAGGGACGCACCTCGTATCCTTCGACCTGACGGGAGAGACAGCCAACCTGGACATGTCGACCGCATTCACGACCGCTCCGTCCGCCGACCAGGCCCTCGCGGTCGCGGAACTGGTCTTCACGGCCACCGCCTCACGCCGGATCATCAGGATCACCGTTTCGGTCGAGGGGCGTCACCTCGAACTGCCTCTGCCCGACGGATCGCTGACCGATCTGCCGGTCACGCGCGCCGACTACGCCGGGCTGCAACCACGGAGGTCTTAGCCCGGATCCACGTGCGCCGTGAGGCGCTGCTGTTTGAGTAGGAGGTGAGAGACCTTCGCCGCTGGCCCTGTCGCAGCAGGGCGGTGAAGCTGAGGGCAGCCTGCTTCGGGAGGTGCCGGGGTGGGTGGGAGCAGCCCTGACAAAG
>DATLTS010000068.1 GCA_035533475.1 Mycobacteriales bacterium
CGCTGCCCGGACTGCAACCTGTTCAGCCGCCGGCTGGGAGACGGCGGCCATTGCCCCAACTGCGACGAGCCAGTGCTCGTCCAGGAGCTATTCAGCCCCATCCATCAAGCACCGTCACACACAGAGAACTTGACAGGCCCGGTGCCGGATGGTCCTGCCAGGTCCTACCTCGACCCGGCCGGGACCTCAAGGCCACCCCCGGATTTGTCGCCGAAACGGGCCCGCTTGCCGGTTCTAATTGGCGCACAATCCCCGCCGCGGGCATCAGCCCATGGCCCCACACCCCACCCAACACCCGTCCCACCCCGCCGATGTGCCGCTGGCCGTCTGGCCGGTCGCGCAAACCTCCGCCCAATACCAGCGGGCCGGCCGCTACCTGCCCGCCAGCACCGCACATCCAGGCAAGATGCTGCCGGCCTTGGCCGCCCGGATCATCACCGAATACTCCACCCCCGGTCAGCTCGTCGCCGACCCGATGGCCGGCATCGGCACCACCCTGGTCGAAGCCGCCCTGCTCGACCGGCGGGCCATCGGAATCGAACTGGAACCCCGCTGGGCCGACATCGCCCGCGCCAACCTCGACCACATCCTGGACCGGCGGCAACGCCGCCTCGCCGACATTCGGGTCGGTGACGCCACCCGGCTACCCGACCTGCTCGGCCCGGGCACCGCCACCGGAAGCGTTGACCTGATCGTGGTGTCCCCGCCCTATGGCTGCGACGCCGGTGTGATCGACAAACCCGGCTGGCTCGCCGGCCAGCGGCTCTGCCCGCCGGACAGCTTGAACTACTCCACCGGCAAGACGAATGTCGGACACGCCCGCGGACCGGCCTACCCGAGCGCGATGGCCGCCATTTACGCCGGCTGTCACGCCATGCTGCGCCCCGGCGGACTACTCGTCACCGTCACCAAAAACACCCGGCGGCAAGGACGCTGCTTCGACCTCGCCGGCACCACCGTCACCCTCGCCCGGGCGGCCGGCTTCGGCTACCTGCAACACGTCATCGCATTGCACGCCGCGGTCCGCGACAGCGGCCTGCACGCCCGGCCGTCGTTTTGGCAACTCACCCAACTCCGCCATGCCCACGACCGCGGCGACCCCGCGCACCTGGTCACCCACGAAGACCTCTGCATCTTCGGGCGGTCGGGCCGATGAGCGCCCCGTTGCCGCTGTCGGTGTGGCCGACCGCCCAGCAGACCGCCCGGGTCCAACGTGCCGGCCGCTACCTGCCGGCCACCGTGGCGCATCCCGGCAAAATGCTGCCCGCGATCGCCCGTACCGCGATCACCGCCTACACCCGGCCCGGGGACCTGGTCGTCGATACGATGTGCGGCATCGGCACCACCCTGGTCGAAGCCATCCACCTCGGCCGGGACGCGATCGGCGTCGAATACGAACCCACCTGGGCGCAACTCGCCACCGCCAACCTCACCCTCGCCCGGCAGCAGGGCGCGCCCGGTCACGGCGAAGTCCTCACCGGTGATGCCCGGCATTTGACCGGGCTGCTCGATCCCGCCGTGCACGGCCTGGTCGCACTCGTGCTCACCTCACCGCCGTACGGGCCGTCGGTACACGGCCAAGTCACCGCCCGGCCCGGCGGCGGCATCACCAAGAGCCACGACCGGTACTCCAGCGATCCGGCGAACCTTGCCCACGTCGGGCTGGACCGGCTACTGGCGGCCATGCGCGAAGTACTCACCGCGGCCGCCCGGGTCCTGCGTCCCGGCGGGATCGTCGCGATGACCGTCCGACCCTGGTGGCACAACGGGGAACTCATCGACCTCCCCGGGCAGCTGGCCCGGACCGGTGAACAAGCCGGGCTCGTGCTATTCGAACGCAACGCCGTCCTGCTCTGCGGCCTGCGTGAGGACCGGCTGGTGCCACGGGTGTCGTTTTTCGCCCTCGACCAAGTACGGCGCGCCCGAACCCGCGGCATCCCACGCTCGGTCATCGCCCACGAGGACCTGCTCGTTTTCCGGCGCGCGTGAGTACTGCGCCGCACGACAAGCCGACGCGTGCCAGCACTTGCGCCTACCGGCGCAGCTACGCCCAAGACACCGTCACCTTGCTCACCCCTGTCGAAGTCCCGCTCGACGCCGAACATGCGCGCCGGGCGCTGATCGCACTCGCTGAACTGTTGGCACCGCTGTTCCGCGGCGACCGGCCGGCGATGATCGGTGAAGACAATCAGCTGCTCGAAGACAGTTGACTCTCCGCGATTGCAGAGCCCTCCTGGGACGTCACCGTCGATAGGCAGGAGCTGGACGTGAGGATCGCCACCTATACGAGGATTTCAACCGATGAAACCCGGCAGCCCTACTCGCTGGACGCGCAAGCCACTCGGCTGCGTTCCTACGTGGACAGCCAAGAGGACTGGCAGCTGGTCCGTCAGTTCACCGACCAGGCCTCGGGTGCCAGCACCGAACGTCCCGGGCTGCAGCGGGCGCTAGCCGAAGCGCGAGCGCACCGCTACGACCTGCTACTGGTGTACCGGGTCGACCGGTTCGCCCGCTCGGTCCGTGGCCTTGCGACCCTGCTCGAACAGCTCGACGCCGCGGGTGTGGCGTTCCGATCCGCGACCGAGCCGTTTGACACCGCCACCCCCGCCGGACGGATGATGGTGCAGATGCTCGGCGTGTTCGCCGAGTTCGAACGTGCCACCATCATCGACAGGGTCATTGCTGGCATGGAACGCAAGGCCGCCCGCGGCGAGTGGTGCGGCGGGTCACGCCCACACGGCTACCTCGTCAACCCAGCCACCGGTCACCTCGTGGCCAACCCGGATGAGGCGCCCCTCATCGAGATCATCTTCGACCACTACGCACGCCAGCGGCACGGCGCAAAAAGCATTGCCACCTGGCTCAACACCCACGGCCACCGAACCAAATCCGGTAAACCCTGGAACCACATGGCCGTCCTCACCGTCTTGCGCAACCGCGCGTACCTCGGTGAGATCTTCTTCCGCGACACCTACCATCTCGCGCCCCACCAGCCGCTCGTCGATGTCGAGACATTCCAGCTCGCCCAGCAGATCCTCACCCAGCGCGGCGAAGATCACGCCCACCGGGCATCCAATGCCAGTGACTACCTGCTCGCCGGGCTGCTCACCTGCACCCACTGCGGGAAGAAGTTCGTCGGCACCGCCGCGCACGGCAACCGATACCGCTACCGCTACTACACCTGCTTCTCACGCCATCGCTACGGCACGACGACCTGCCCGGCCGACCGGCTGCCCGCCGACCAACTCGAAACCGCGGTCCTCGCCGCGCTCCTACACACCTACCGGCGACACGACCTCCTCAACGTCGCCCTGAATGCCGGGCACGCCCGGTCCGGTCAGCAGCGACGCCAACGGCAAGACGAACTCGACCTCGTAGAAAAGGAACTCAGCAAGGCCGAAGAAGCCATCGAGCGCTACTTCCTCGCCTTCGAAGCCGGCACCATGTCCGAAAACACCTGCGGCCAGCGAGTCCAAACACTCGGAGACAAGATCGCCACCCTGCATTCCCGCCGCGCAGTCCTAGCCGCCGAACTCGACGCCGACCAGCAACCCACCGTGACCGAAGCCGACCTCCAGGCCCTCCGCCACCGCGTCGAGCACACCATCACCCACGGAGTCCCCGACGCGCAAAAAGGACTCCTGCAAGCACTCGTGGCCGACATCCAGGTCGAGAGCCGTAACGCGGTCCGTCCCTACTTCCGCGTCCAACTGACCGGCCAACACCCGGCCGGACTTGCCGAACCTACCAGCGACGCAATGGTTCGACCCCCGTCAGGGTCGGTGCCCCCGGCAGGATTCGAACCTGCGCCACCGCCTCCGGAGGGCGGTGCTCTATCCCCTGAGCTACGGGGGCCGGGGAGGGAACCGAGGGTACCAGCCGCGATCTGGCCCATTAGGGTCGTCGTCATGCGAACCCGGGTGCTCGTCGTCGACGACGACGCGGTCATCCGACAACTCGTATGTGTCAACCTCGAGCTGGAGGGTTTTGAGGTTGTGACAGCAGTCGACGGCCAGGACTGCCTCGACCGGGTTAAAGAGCTGGCTCCGGACGTGATCACGCTCGACGTGATGATGCCGCGACTAGACGGCTACCAGACCGCGGAGCGGCTGCGCGCCGACCCCGAGACGCGGGGGATCAAGATCCTTCTCCTGTCCGCCAAGGCCCAGGAGCGCGACCTGCGTCGAGGGTCGGAAATCGGTGTCGATGCCTACCTCACCAAGCCGTTCGACCCGGACGTATTGATCGACACCGTCCGGCGACTCGCCGCTGACCCGGCCGAGCGTGCCGGTGCGACCGACGGCTGATGCGCAAGAGGATCGGCCTGCTGGCCATGGGCGCCATACTCCTCGGAGCCGGCTGCGGGGGACACAGCGGGCCGGGCGACGTCCACGTGGCAGACCAGGTCTCACGCTCGGCGCCCGGCCGGGAGATCCCGCCGCCCTGGGCAGCCCCCGACAACACCGCGAACTTCATCCGGGCCGCTGGGCTCCCCGCCTCGGCGTTCGAGGGCAGCGTCATCCGATTCACGGCGCACCTAGACATCGTCATCAACGACCAGCCCGTGGCTATCCCCGCCTACATCGGCATCGACTTGTCCGGGGAGCACCTATCCCCACTGCATACCTTTGACACGACCGGTGTGCTGCACGTCGAGACCGACCAGCCGTCGACCTTCACTCTGGGCGAGTTTTTCACCGAATGGGATGTCCGGCTCGACGGGAGCTGCCTGGGTGCCGCCTGCACCGGCTTGGATGGAACACTTCAGGCCTACGTCGATGGGCGGCGGTACGCCCAGGACCCGGCCGGCATCACCATCACCCCCCACGAAGAGATCGCGCTCATCTTCGGGCCGATCATTGCGGTTCGGCCCGTCCCGTCCAGTTACAGCTTCCCCCCGGGCTCCTGACGGCTCTCGACGACCGATAAGGCTGGTGGTGCTGCGATAACCTCGCGGCCGTGACCCCCGCCGAAGTTGCCGACGCGGTCCTTGCCGCTGTTGCATCCGCGGTGCGGGACGGTGAATTGACCGTGGTCGTTCCCCATCAGGTCCGGGTCGAGCGGCCGAAGAGCAATGAGCACGGGGATTATGCGACGAGCATCGCGCTCGCCCTATCCCGGCCGGCCGGCCTGCCTGCGCGGCAGGTCGGTGAGTTGCTGGCCATGCGCCTGCGAAGCGCCCCGGGGATCGCCCGGGTGGATGTTGCCGGCCCCGGCTTCCTCAACCTCACCCTGGATGAGAGCGCCCTCGGGGAGATCGCCGGCACGGTCTTGCGCGAAGGCTCCCGATATGGCTGCTCCGCAGCGTCGCTCGGCCAGCGGCTCAACCTGGAGTTCGTCAGCGCGAACCCCACCGGTCCGGTGCACATCGGCGCCGTGCGCTGGGCAGCCGTCGGAGATGCCCTGGCTCGGCTGCTCGAGGCATGCGGAGCCGAGGTAGCCCGCGAGTATTACTTCAACGACGCTGGCACCCAGATCGACCATTTCGCGGCGAGCCTGGCGGCTGCGGCTAGGAACGAGCCGATCCCGGCAGATGGCTACGCGGGTGAGTACATAGCCGAGATCGCCGACCGGGTCCTGGCGGACCATCCGGGGTTACTCGACCGGCCGCCTGAGGAGATTCTCGGAGTTCTCCGAGAAGACGGGGTCCGGATCATGCTCGAGCAGATCCGCCGCTCGTTGGCCGACTTCGGTGTGCGCTTCGACGTCTACTTCCTGGAGCGGAGTCTCCATGAGTCCGGTGCCATCGACCGGGCCGTAGAGCGGCTGCGCACGCATGGTCACGTCTACGAGGAGGAGGGAGCGGTCTGGCTGCGTACGACGGACTTCGGCGATGACAAGGACCGCGTGCTCATCCGCAGCTCGGGTGAGCCAACCTACTTCGCCTCGGACGCCGCCTACTACCTGGACAAGCGGGAGCGCGGCTTCGACCGGATAGTGATGATGCTGGGTGCTGACCATCACGGCTACATCGGGCGCATGCGGGCGGTCGTCGGTTGCTATGGCGAAGATCCCGACGAGCATCTCGAGATCCTGATCGGGCAGCTGGTCAATCTGGTTCGGGGTGGCGAGACGGTCCGGATGAGCAAGCGAGCCGGCAACGTTGTGACGCTCGAGGACCTCGTCGAGCTGGTCGGCGTGGATGCCGCCCGCTACAGCCTGGCCCGGTCGTCGACCGATTCGGCGCTAGATCTCGACCTGGACCTCATCACCAGGCAGGCCGCCGACAATCCGGTTTTCAGCGTCCAGTACGCGCACGCCCGCATCTGCTCCGTGATGCGCAACGCGGCGGAGCTGGGGATCGCACGGTCTGGCCCCGACGGGTTCGACCCAGGGCTATTGACCCAACCACGCGAAGGTGACCTACTCGGTGCGCTTGGCGAGTTCCCCCGTGTGGTCAGGTCGGCGGCCGAGTTGCGCGAACCGCACACGGTTGCGCGCTACCTCGAGTCGCTTGCCAAGACCTACCACCGCTTCTACGACAGCTGTCGGGTCCTCCCGTTGGGCGACGAGGAGGTCACGGGGCTGACCGGCGCGCGGCTAGCGCTCTGCGAGGCTACCCGGATCGTCATCGCCAACGGCCTCGGCCTGCTCGGCGTCAGCGCCCCGGAGCGGATGTGACGGATCTGGATTCCGAAGTGTGGCCGGTGACCGCGCGCCGGGTCGACGGAGCGCTCCAGCTCGGCGGTCTCGACGTTCGCGATCTTGCGGCGGAGTTCGGCACCCCGCTGTACCTGCTCGACGAGGAGGACCTGCGAACGCGCTGCCGAGTCTGGCGCGAGGCGTTCGTCGACGGCGACGTGTTCTACGCCGGGAAGGCATTCCTCTGTGTCGCCCTCGTGCGGTTGATCGCCGAGGAGGGACTCGGCTTGGACGTGTGCACCGGCGGGGAGATCGCGGTCGCCGAGCGGGCCGGTTTCCCTCCCGAGCGCATGGTGTTCCACGGCAATAACAAGTCGGTGCGCGAACTCGAGCGGGCGGTGGCGCTCGGCATCGGCCGAGTCGTGCTCGACTCATTCGAAGAGATCGTCAGGTTGGCCCATTTGGCTGAGCTGGCGGGTATTCGCCAGCGGGTGCTAATCCGGGTCACCCCTGGGGTGGAGGCGCACACTCACGAATACGTCGCCACCGGTCAGGAAGATCAGAAGTTCGGGTTTTCGCTCGCCTCGGGAGCCGCCGCTGAAGCGGCCCGTCGGGTTGCCGGACTGCCCAGTCTCGAACTGGCCGGGTTGCACGCGCACATCGGCTCGCAGATCTTCGATACCCAGGGGTTTGCGATCGCCGCCCATCGGCTCGTCGGATTGGTCGCCGAAATAGCCACCGAGCAGGGGATCGAGCTGACCGAGCTGAACCTCGGCGGTGGCCTCGGCATTGCCTACACCTCCGAGGACGGCCCGCTTCCGGTAGCCGAATTGGCTGAACGGCTGCGCGCCATCGTCGCCAAAGAGTGCGCTGCGGCCGGGATGGCGACGCCGCGAATTGCGGTCGAGCCGGGCCGGGCCATTGTCGGGCCCACCACGGTGGCGGTGTACGAGGTGGGCACCGTCAAAGATCTGCCCGGATTGCGTACCTACGTCAGCGTCGACGGCGGGATGAGCGACAACATCCGGACGGCCCTCTACGGCGCGCACTACACGGCCGTCCTCGCCTCGCGGGTCTCCGCCGCCGACCCGAAGACCGTCACCGTCGCCGGTAAGCACTGCGAGTCCGGTGACGTCCTCGTGTCGCATGTTGCGCTGCCGGCCGATCTGGCGCCCGGCGACCTGCTCGCCATTCCGGCGAGTGGCGCCTACCAGCGATCGATGGCCTCGAACTACAACCATGTGCCGCGGCCGCCCGTCATCGCTGTCCGCGACGGGGAGAGCCGGATCTTCATCCGCCGCGAGGAGGAGTCCGATCTGCTCAGGCTGGATGCCGGATGACCGCCCCGCTGCGGATCGCACTGCTCGGCTGTGGGGTGGTGGGCAGCGAAGTGGTGCGGCTGCTCGACAAGCATCGGGACGATCTCGCAGCTCGGGTCGGCGCGCCGCTAGAGCTCGTCGGCATCGGCGTTCGCCGGCCCGGCCGTCCCCGGGATCTACCCGTGGATCCCGCTCTGTACACGGCCGACGCCCAGGCGCTGGTGGAGCGGTCCGATCTGGATGTCGTCGTCGAGGTTATCGGTGGCATCGAGCCCGCGCGGTCACTCCTGCTCAGCGCCCTGCGGTTGGGACGATCGGTCGTGACCGCGAACAAGGCGCTGCTGGCCGAGGACGGTGCCACCCTCTACGAGGCTGCCCGCCGGGGCGGAGTCGACCTCTACTGCGAGGCCAGTGTGGCCGGCGCGATACCGCTGATCCGGCCCCTGCGAGAGAGCCTGGCCGGCGACCGGGTCACCCGGGTAATGGGGATCGTCAACGGCACGACGAACTACATCCTGAGCCGGATGGACGAAACCGGTACCGGCTTCGCGGAGGCGCTCGAAGAAGCGATGGCTCTCGGCTACGCAGAGCATGATCCGAGCGCCGACATCGAGGGCTTCGACGCCGCCGCCAAGATTGCCATCCTGGCCGGCCTGGCCTTTCACACCAGAGTGACATCCGCAGACGTGCACCGCGAGGGGATCAGTGAGGTCACCGCCGCTGACGTCGCGAGCGCCCGTGCGATGGGCTGTGTCGTGAAACTGCTGGCCATCGCCGAGCGCGGTGAAGACGGTCGGAGCATCGGGGTGCGGGTACATCCGGCGATGCTGCCGCGCAGCCATCCGCTTGGCGGTGTGCGGGATGCGTTCAACGCGGTGTTCGTCGAGGCCGACGCCGCCGGACAGTTGATGTTCTACGGCCGGGGCGCCGGGGGCGCGCCGACGGCGAGTGCCGTGCTCGGCGATGTCGTTGCGGTGTCTCGAAACCGCCTCACGGGAGCCCGTGGCGCGGGAGAATCGGCTTACGCCGACTTGGGGGTACGTCCGATGGGGCAGACCCGTACCCGTTACCACGTAAGCCTCGACGTTGCGGATAAAGCCGGGGTGCTGGCGAGCGTTGCGACCGCCTTCGCACGCCACGATGTGTCCATCCAGGAGTTGCGACAGCAAGGCCGTGGCGATGACGCTCAACTCGTCCTCGTCACGCATACGGCGACGGACGCAGCCCTGGCTGAGACGATCGAGGAACTCCGCGGCCTCGACGTCGTGCGGGCAGTGGCGTCCGTCATGCGAGTCGAGGGCGAGGTTGTCGCGTGACCACGACGCGGACGAGCCCCTGGCGCGGGGTGATCGCCGAGTTCCGCGAGCGGCTCCCGGTGACGGACGCGACCCCGGTGATCAGCCTGCTCGAGGGTGGCACCCCCCTGATCGAGGCGCCGACCCTCTCCGCGCGCACCGGGTGCGAGGTGTACCTGAAGGTCGAAGGGGCGAACCCGACGGGGTCGTTCAAGGACCGCGGAATGACCTTGGCGATCAGTAAGGCAGCCGAGGATGGCTCGAAGGCGGTGATCTGCGCCTCGACCGGGAACACGTCCGCCTCCGCGGCGGCCTACGCCGTGCGCGGCGGGATGGTCTGTGCCGTGCTCGTCCCGTCCGGAAAGATCGCGATGGGCAAACTGGCGCAGGCGTTGGTCCATGGGGCCAGGCTGCTCCAGGTGGAGGGCAGTTTCGACGACTGCTTGCGGCTCGCGCGCGATCTGGCCGATCGCTATCCGGTCAGCCTGGTCAACTCGGTGAACCGGTACCGGATCGAGGGCCAGAAGACGGCCGCGTTCGAGATCGTCGACGCCCTCGGTGACGCACCGGACGTGCACTGTCTTCCGGTGGGCAATGCCGGCAACATCACGGCGTACTGGCTGGGCTACCGGGAGTACGCGGATGCCGGCATCGCCTCCCGCCGTCCGGTCATGCGCGGATTCCAGGCCGCCGGTGCCGCGCCCATCGTGGCCGGCGCGGCCGTGGCGCGTCCGACGACCATTGCCACGGCGATCCGGATCGGCAATCCCGCGTCGTGGGCCGCCGCCCTGGCCGCCCGCGACGAGTCCGGCGGGGCGATCGAGGCGGTCACGGACCGGGCCATCCTCGAGGCCTACCGTCTGCTGGCCCGCGAGGTGGGGGTCTTTGTCGAACCGGCCAGTGCGGCCAGCGTCGCGGGCATGCTCCAGGCTCGGGCGCAGGGGAGTCTGCCGTCCGGCGTTCGGGTGGTCTGCACGCTCACCGGACACGGACTCAAGGACCCGGAGTGGGCGATCGCGGGAGCTCCGGTGCCCGTGACGATACCGATCGACGCCGCGGCAGCCGCTGCCGCGTTGGGGCTCTAGTCCGTGCCGGCACCCGCCTTTCGAGCCGCACCGGTCCGCGTCCGGGTGCCCGCGACCAGTGCCAATCTCGGTCCGGGCTTCGACGCTCTGGGGCTGGCGCTCACCTTGTATGACGACGTCGTCGTACAAGTGACGGAGTCCGGGCTCCGGGTCGACGTGGCGGGGGAGGGCGCCGAGTCTCTTCCGCGGACCAATCGGCACCTGGTGGTCAAGTCGATGCGCGCAGCTTTTGCGGCACTCGGAGGCCAGCCCCGCGGTCTGGACGTGATCTGCGCGAACCGGATCCCGCAGTCGCGGGGCCTCGGCTCATCGGCGGCGGCGATCGTGGCCGGGATCGTGGCCGCTCGAGCACTGGTGCTCGGCGGCCTGGAGCGCCTCGACGACCTTGCGGCGTTCCGGCTCGCTGCCCAGATCGAAGGGCATCCGGACAATGTGGGCGCCTGCTTGGGCGGCGGCCTCAGCCTGGCCTGGGCCATCCCCGGTTCGCCGCCGCGACGGGTCGCGCTGCCCGTGCACCCCAGCCTGACCCCGGTCCTCTTCGTCCCGACGACGCACGGGTCCACCGCTAAGGCCCGCCGGATGTTGCCGGACACGGTGCCCCATGCCGATGCCGCGTTTGGCGCTGGACGAGCGGCGCTGCTCGTCGAGGCGCTCGGAAACCGGCCGGACCTGCTGCTCGACGCCACCGAGGATCGCCTGCACCAGCCGTACCGGGCGGCGGCCATGCCGCGATCTGCCGCGCTCGTCCACAAGCTGCGCCAGGCTGCGATTCCGGCCGTCATCTCCGGGGCCGGGCCGACCGTGCTCGCCCTCACGACCGCCGAGAATGCGGCTGATGCGATCGCTTTCTCCGGCCGCTGGTTCACGCCGTTGCAGCTCGGCGTCGCGGATCACGGGGCCCGGGTGCTGGCCGTCGACGCGGTCGACGGTTGACCGGAATAGCGACCGGCCGGGGGGTGTTGTTGCCATTGCACGGGTAGGACAGCTACCGTAAACCCAGCATGACCGCCCCTCCGTGGGCGCGTGTACACCACCCCGTCGCCGCAAAGTTCCCCGCGAACGCTCGGCACGTGGTCTCCTGCTTCCGGTCGGCGCGGCGTCTGACGCCACCGCCCGGACCGGCGGGTCGGGTGTGCCGCCCCCCGAGACCAGCCGGTCGAGCGCCGCCGCCAGGTAGCGCCACCGTCGGGCGACGTGCCCCATGGACTCTCGCCGTCAACCGCGGCGGGAGACCCGGCGATCAACGCCGGTCGCTCCTCTGTGGCTGGGTCCGCCATCACGCGGACCGGCCGTCGCAAGGAAGGACCCCAATTGAGCGACACCACCGAAGTGCTCCCTTCGAATCCCGCCGATACGGCCGGGGAGACGGGCGCGGCTATCGGCCGCCCTCGCCGACGCGGAGGAGCGCTCACCACCATGCTGCTGCCGGAACTTCAGGGCATGGCTACCGAGCTCGGCATCAGCGGGACGGCGAAGATGCGCAAGAGCGAGCTCATCTCTGCCATCGAGGAGCGGCGCAACCCGCCGCCCGCGCTGGCCAACGGCAACGGCAGCTCCAGTCCGGAGAGCAGGGCCTGGGTCGCGCCGGCCGGCGACTCGCCGGCCAGTGCCGGACCCGGTGCCGCCGGTGAGCGACCCCCGCCGCGCCAGGACCGGCAGAACCAGCCGCGCCAGGGCGGGCAACGCCCGCAGGGTGACCGGCACCCGGGCGGGGACCGTCAGCAGGGCCAGTCGGGCCAGGGCCAGTCGGGCCAGGGCCAGGGCCAGTCGGCCCAGGGCCAGGGCCAGTCGGGTCAGGGCCAGGGTCCGCCGGGTCAAAGCCCAGTCGGGGACGATTTCGACAGCCGGCGCAACCGGCGTGGGCGGTTCCGGGAGCGCAATCGCAACCGAGGTCCGCGCGAGCGGTTCGGTGGCGAAGCCGAGCCGGTCATCGGCGAGGACGACGTCCTGCTCCCGATCGCGGGGATTGTCGACATTCTCGACAACTATGCGTTCGTCCGGACGTCCGGCTACCTTCCCGGCCCGAACGACGTCTACGTCTCCCTGGCCCAGGTCCGGCGCAACGGGCTGCGAAAGGGCGACGCGGTCACCGGAGCGATCCGCCAGCCGCGCGACGGTGAACGGCGGGAGAAATTCAACGCGCTGGTTCGCCTGGACACGGTCAATGGCACCGAGCCGGACGAGGCCCGGCAGCGGGTCGAGTTCAACAAACTGACCCCGCTGTACCCGCAGGAGCGGCTGCGCCTCGAGGCCGAGCCCCAGCAGCTCACGACCCGGATCATCGACCTCATCGCCCCGATCGGGAAGGGCCAGCGTGGCCTGATCGTCTCGCCGCCCAAGGCCGGAAAGACGATGGTGCTCCAAGCCATCGCGAACGCGATCACGACGAACAACCCCGAGGTTCATCTCATGGTTGTGCTCGTCGATGAGCGGCCCGAGGAGGTCACAGACATGCAGCGCTCGGTGAAGGGCGAGGTCATCGCCTCTACCTTCGACCGGCCTGCGGAGGACCACACGACCGTCGCCGAGCTATCTATCGAGCGGGCCAAGCGGCTCGTCGAGCTTGGCCACGACGTGGTGGTCCTGCTGGATTCGATCACCCGGTTGGGTCGGGCCTACAACCTGGCGGCGCCGGCGTCCGGGCGGATCCTGTCCGGCGGCGTGGACTCGACCGCCTTGTATCCTCCGAAGCGGTTCTTCGGCGCGGCCCGCAACATCGAAGACGGTGGGTCGCTCACCATCCTCGCTACCGCGCTCGTCGAGACCGGTTCCCGAATGGACGAAGTCATCTTCGAAGAGTTCAAGGGCACCGGGAACATGGAACTCAAACTCGACCGGAAGCTGGCCGACCGGCGGATCTTCCCCGCCGTCGACGTGGACGCTTCCGGCACCCGCAAGGAAGAGATCCTGCTCGCCCCGGATGAGCTCGCCGTGGTCTGGAAGCTCCGTCGCGTGTTGCACGCGCTGGATCAGCAGCAGGCTCTGGAACTTCTTCTCGACAAGATGAAGAAGACCCACACGAATATCGAGTTCCTGATGCAGATCCAGAAGACCACAGTCGGGGAAAACGAATAGCCCGACGGATTCCCCCGACCCCGCGGGAAGCGCGGGGGAGGGGGCGTCGTTAAAGGCAAAGACCAACGCTCGGCCCTGAGGGAGTAACTGTGAAAGCTGACATCCACCCGGAGTACGTCGAAACGACGGTCACATGCAGCTGCGGGAATACATTCAGCACACGGAGCACCGCGAAGAGCGGTGTCATCCATGCTGAGGTCTGCTCGGCTTGCCATCCCTTCTACACCGGGAAGCAGAAGATTCTCGACATCGGTGGTCGGGTCGAGAAGTTCGAGCGGCGTTTCGGGAAAAAGACCGGCAAGGCCTAGCTTCGCGGCGGCGCCGGCCGCTGGGCGCCTCTGGGTGGCCTGGCGACCGGCGCCGTGGCATGTCCGCGGGGATTCCAATGAGGAGGGCCGGTGAGTGACTTCGCGACGGCGGCTGCGCTCGTCGCCGAGCACCTCGAGCTCGAGCGCCAACTCGCCGACCCGGCCATCCACAACGATCCGGTGACCGCCCGGCGCGTGGGGCGTCGCTACAGCGAACTCGGACCCGTGGTCGAGCTCTACCGTGACTATCGGGCCACCGAAGACGATCTCTCGGCCGCGCGCGAATTGGTCGCCGAGGACGAGTCCTTCCGCTCCGAGATCGCCAGCCTGACCGCCCGTAGCGACGAGCTGGCCGAACGGCTCCGGATCATGCTGGTCCCCCGAGATCCCAACGATGGCAAGGACGTTCTCCTCGAGGTCAAAGCCGGCGAGGGTGGCGAAGAGTCGGCACTGTTCGCGGCGGACCTTTTGCGCATGTACCTGCGTTATGCCGAGCGGCAGGGCTGGAAGACGGAAGTTTTCGATGCCACGGAGTCCGATCTGGGCGGCTACAAGGACGTGACTGTCGCGATCCGCGGGCGCGGCGACACGGGTGCGTGGAGCCGGCTGAAGTACGAAGGCGGCGTGCACCGAGTCCAGCGGGTCCCGGCGACCGAGTCGCAGGGGCGGATCCACACCAGTGCCGCCGGCGTGCTCGTGATGCCCGAGGTCGAGGATGTCGAGGTGACGATCGACCCGGCGGATCTTCGGATCGACGTCTACCGCTCCTCAGGACCGGGGGGGCAAAGCGTGAACACCACCGACTCAGCGGTTCGCATCACCCATTTGCCAACCGGCATCGTGGTGAGCTGTCAGAACGAGAAGAGTCAACTGCAGAACAAGGAACAGGCAATGCGCATCCTGCGGGTCCGGTTGCTTGCCGCGGCAGAGGAGAAGGCGGCGGCTACGGCCAGCGCCGAGCGGCGCAGCCAGGTCCGGACCGTCGACCGGTCAGAGCGCGTTCGTACCTACAACTTCCCGGAGAACCGGATCAGCGACCACCGGGTGGGGTTCAAGGCCTACAACCTCGATCAGGTGCTCGACGGCGACCTGGACGCGGTGGTGCAGGCGCTCATCGACGCTGACACCGCGGAGCGACTCGGGGAGGTGACCGAGTGACGGGGGACGGCGACGCCGCGGTGCGGGCTGCCGTGCAGACGTTGGCGATCGCGGGGGTCGCCTCGCCGAGGCACGATGCAGAGGTGCTTGCCGCGCAGGTACTCGGCGTCCCGCCCGGACAGCTCGCCCGCGCCGCCGGGTTCTCCATTCCTGCGGAGCGGCGCTTCGCCGAATTGGTGGCGCGCCGCGCGACGCGCGTGCCCTTGCAGTATCTGACTGGCACGGTGGGATTCCGGCGGATCGACCTCGCCGTCGGTCCAGGGGTGTTCATCCCGAGACCGGAGACCGAAGCCCTAGTCGGCTGGTGCGTGCGCGAGCTCGGTGCCCATCCGGCGCCTCGGATCGTCGACCTGTGCGCCGGCTCCGGTGCGATCGCGCTGGCGTTGGCCCACGAACTGCCGGCCGCACAAGTCCACGCAGTCGAGCGCGAACCCGCCGCCCTCCACTGGTTGTGCCGCAACACGGCGGGCTCGGCGGTGCGCTGCTGGCCGGGCGACGCGGCGACCGCTGGCCCGGACGGGCCGGTGGACCTCGTGGTTGCGAATCCGCCATATCTGAGTCACGCCGACCTCGCCATCGTGGAGCCAGAGGTGAGCGAGCACGAGCCGGCGGCGGCGTTGTGGGCCGACGAGGACGGCCGGGCCGGGGTGCGGATGGTTGCACGTCGCGCCTGGGAGCTGCTGAGCGGCGGCGGCCTCGTCGCCGTGGAGCACGGCGACACCCAGGGACCGGCAGCCGTCGAGCTGCTCGCTGGGCTCGGGTTTCTGGACCCGGCCGACCACTCGGATCTGACCGGTCGGCCGCGTTTCGCCACCGGTCGGCGACCGACGTGAGCGAGCGGTACGACTGCGCCGATCCGCTGGACCGGGAGCGCGGGCTTAGGGCGGCGATCGGTGCGATCGGTCGGGGATCCCTGGTTGTTTTGCCGACCGACACGGTGTACGGCATCGGCGCGGACGCGTTCACGCCGCGGGCCGTCGAGATGCTTTTGGCCGCCAAGGGGCGGGGCCGGGAGCTGCCGGTACCCGTCCTGGTGGCCTCCATCCGCATGCTCGACGGGGTCTCTGACGGGCTGTCCGTCGCCGCTCGCTCGTTGGTCGACGCCTTCTGGCCGGGTCCGCTGACCCTCGTGCTCCACCATCCGCCGCACCTGGCCTGGGATCTGGGTGACAGCCGCGGCACGGTGGCCGTCCGGATGCCCCTGCATCCGGTGGCCCTGGAGCTGATCGCCGATACCGGGCCACTCGCCGTCTCGAGTGCGAACCGGAGCGGCTTGCCACCCGCCGGCGATGCCGCGACGGCCGAACGCCAGCTCGGTGGGTCTGTCGACGTCTACCTCGACGCCGGTCCGGTCAGCAGCGGTCTCGCGTCGACCATCGTCGACCTCACCGGTTCGGTTCCCCGGCTACTCAGAGCGGGGGCGCTCGGGGCGGACCGGATTCGCGAGGTGGTCGCGGACCTCGTAGTGGAAGTCTGATGGCCTTCGGGGTGCTATTCGTGTGCACTGGGAACCTATGCCGGTCGCCCATGGCCGAGCGGCTGTTCGCTGCCGGATTGGGCGGGGCCGCGGGGTTCGAGGTGACCAGTGCCGGCACGTGGGGTATTGCCGGCGCACCGATGGAACCCTTTGCCGCCGATGCGGTACACGAGCTCGGGGGCGATCCGGACGGGTTTTTGGGTGCCCGTGACCTCACCGTCACGACGGTCGAGACGGCCGAGCTCATTCTCACCGCGAGCCGCGAGCATCGGGCCGCGGTCGTGACGCTCTCCCCCCGGGCGGCCGGTCGCACCTTCACCATCCGAGAGTTCGCTCGGCTGGTCGCGGCGGTTGACCCGGCTACGCTGCTGGCGGGCCCACCAGCCGTCCGGGCCCAGTCGCTGGTCCGGGCGGCCGCTGCCCGGCGGGGCCTCGTTCCGCCGGTGGCGCCGGCTGACGACGACATCCCGGACCCGTATCGGGGGCCGGCCAGCGTCTTCCGGGACTGCGCCACCCTGATCCAGGACGGGTTGGCCGGTCCACTGTCGGTGATCGTGGCGAGCACGGAACGCACCGGCGCCGGGTCGTAGAGTAGGTCCACCGCCGACGCCGAACGTCCGGGAGATGCCGATGAGCGTGCTCGACACCCCCTTCTGGGGCCCGGACTTCGCGTCCCTCCAGACCACAGATCCTGAGATCGCCGCTGTCGTGCTCGGGGAGCTCGAACGCCTGCGCGGGGGATTACAGCTCATCGCGAGCGAGAATTTCACTTCGCCGGCGGTGCTCGCCGCCCTCGGCAGCACCCTGTCGAACAAGTATGCCGAGGGCTATCCGGGTCGGCGCTACTACGGAGGATGCTCCGAGGTCGACAAGGCCGAGGAGATCGGCATCGCGCGTGCGAAGGAACTCTTCGGAGCCGAGCACGCCAACCTTCAGCCGCACTCGGGGGCATCGGCCAACCTGGCGGCCTACGCGGCGCTGCTCAATCCGGGCGACACGGTGCTCGCGATGAGCCTGCCGCACGGTGGTCACCTCACCCATGGCAGCAAGGTGAACTTCTCCGGCAAATGGTTCGCGATCGTGCCTTATGGCGTCCGTGCGGACACCGAGCTGATCGACTACGACCAGGTGCGCGAGCTTGCCCGGGAGCACCATCCGAAGATGATCATCTGCGGCGCCACTGCCTACCCTCGGCTGATCGACTTTCCGGCCTTCCGGGCGATCGCCGACGAGGTGGGAGCGTGGCTGGTCGTCGACGCCGCGCACTTCATCGGCCTGGTTGCTGGCCAGGCCATCCCGTCTCCCGTGCCACACGCGGACGTGGTCACGTTTACGACGCACAAGGTGCTGCGCGGTCCGCGCGGCGGGATGATCGTCTGCAAGGCTGACCTTGCTCAGCGGATCGACAAAGCGGTCTTCCCGTTCACTCAGGGCGGTCCGCTCATGCACGCGGTCGCGGCCAAGGCGGTGGCGCTCAAGGAGGCGCTGGCACCCGAGTACCGGTCCTACGCCCGGCAGGTGATCGCCAACGCCCAAGCGCTCGCCGAGGGTCTGGGCGCGGAAGGGCTGCGGCCGGTGGCCGGCGGGACCGACACCCACCTCGCCCTGCTCGATCTCCGAGAGCTTGCCGTCACTGGGCGAGATGCCGAGAGTCGATGCGACGTCGCCGGGATCACCCTGAACAAGAACGCCATCCCGTTCGATCCGCAACCGCCGGCCGTCGCCTCCGGGGTTCGGGTCGGAACCCCGGCGGTGACGACGCAGGGGATGACGGAGGGGGAGATGAAAGAGGTCGCCTCGCTGATCGGCCGCGCCGTGCGCGACGAGAGCGGCTCGGCGGCCGGTGAGATCCGAGCCGCGGTCCGAGCCCTCGTCGACCGCCACCCCGCGTACCCCCGCTCCTAGCGCCGGCCGCGACCCGAGCGAACGGCGAGCCCCCGGTGCGGGAGTACGCGCTGACTCTCGTCGTTGTCGCCGGGGTGACCTACGTAATGACCCCGCTGGTCCGTCGACTCGCGGTTGCGCTGGGCGCGTTGGCGCGGGTCCGCGATCGTGATGTCCACACCATCCCGACGCCGAAACTCGGCGGGATCGCCATGTACGCCGGGATCGCGGCTGGCCTGCTTGTCGCGAGCCGGCTGCCCACGCTGCAGCGGGTCTTCATCTCCTCGGCGACTCGCGGCGTGTTGTTCGGCGGTGCGTTGCTCGTCGTGCTCGGTGCGCTCGACGACCGCTACGAGCTCGACGCGCTCACCAAGCTGGCGGGCCAGATCCTCGCTGCCGGGATCATGGTGTTGCAGGGGGTGCAGCTACTTTTCCTCCCGTTCCCGCACTTCGAGCTGTCACTTAGCCCAGACGTGGGTGTGCCGGCGACAGTGCTGCTCGTCGTCCTCACCATCAACGCGGTTAACTTCCTCGACGGGCTGGACGGGCTGGCGGCCGGGATCGTCTGCATCGCTTCGCTGGCGTTCTTCGCGTACTCCTACCAGCTCTCTGTGGTGCACCACTTCGACCGGGCGACCGCCCCCACGCTCCTGACGGCCGTGTGCGCAGGGGCATGCGTGGGCTTCCTGCCGCACAACTTCAACCCGGCACGGGTCTTCATGGGAGATTCGGGATCCATGCTGCTCGGGCTGATGCTTGCCGCATCGACGATCAGCCTCACTGGCCAGCTCGATGCGAACGCCGTGCAGAACTCCGACGTCTTCCCCGCGCTGCTCCCGCTGCTCGTACCGCTCGCTGTTCTTGCCGTTCCACTCGTCGATCTTCTCCTCGCGGTAATTCGCCGGACCCGTAGCGGCCGGGCCCCGTGGGCACCGGACAAGGCGCATCTGCACCATCGGCTCCTCGAGATCGGGCACACCCAGACCCGGGCCGTCCTCATCATGTACTTCTGGTCGGCACTGTTGGCCGGAACCGCCGTCGCCGTGTCGATCACGCACGGCACCGTTCCGGTGCTCGCTGTCGCCGGCAGCCTGGCCGTCCTGCTGGTGCTCGTCAGCAGCCGGCCACGGTGGTGGGCCCGCCGCGCGGCCGCGGTCCGCCGGTAAATCGGTTCCCGCCGGCGGCATGGCCGACCCGACTTCCCGAGCGCGCTAGGCAGCGTGGTAGCGTCCGTTCGCTCCGAGCGGGACGGGCGGCGCCGCGCCAGCCGAACCGCCCGCCGGTGCGATGCGCTAGTCGTGCCGGCCCGACCCTCGATGGAGATGACCGTGAGTGCCTGCATCAGCCGACCCGGGCCCCCCGGGTAAGCAATGGGAACCACCCCGGCGCGGGCCGGATGTGGGCACGCTGCTGACGCTCGGTACGATGACGGCACTGTGCCTGGTGGCCGGGATGGGGCTCGGTTGGCTCCTGGACCGGCAGCTCGCCAGCACTCCCGTATTCACCCTCGTGGGCTTGGCGGCCGGCATCCTCGCGGCCGGCCTCGCTACCTGGTGGCAGATCCGCACGTATTTCAGGGACTGAGACGGAAGGTCTAGTGCACGCCTATCCCGGGCAGCCGCTCTCCGAGGTTGCAGTCAACTACCGCCGGACGCTGATCGTGGCGTTGATCGTCGGCGGGGTCGCTCTCGCGGCGCTTTCGCTCACCGGCTCCTACGCCGCTGGCCTGCTGGTGTGCGTGGGGCTCGGCCTCGGCGCATATAACTCCCGGATGGTGGCGCATGGGGCCGCCCGGATCGCCGCTGGGGAACGCACCTATCGGAAGCGCCGTTTCGTCGGAGGCGCCCTCGGACGGCTCGCGGTCATCAGCGCGATCGCACTGCTCCTGCTCGTCGCGGTCCGTCCGGGCGGCTGGGGAGTGCTGGTGGGCCTCGCGGGCTTCCAGGTCCTGCTCCTCACGATGGCCGCGCGGCCGCTGTTGCAGGAGATCCGGAAGTCATGATCCGGCTACCCGCGGCCGACATTCAGATCGGGGACCATGTCACCCGCAAGTTCTTCGGGCTGACGTTCAACGTCGACACGATCTGGTCCACCCTGATCGCGGCGGCGATCGTCCTGGTGCTCGGGCTCTGGGTCCGGCGCAGACTGACGCACGGAGTTCCCGGTAAGCTCCAGCTGTTCTTCGAGACCGTCGCCGCTGCCGTCCAGAAGCAGGTTCACGACAGCATCGGGGTCGACGTTGTCCCGGCAGCCGTGCCGTTGGCGATGGCCCTGTTCCTGTTCATCCTGGTTGCGAACTGGATCGGCCAGCTGCCGTTCGGCGACACGCCCAACTACATCCCGCCACCGACCGCGGATACGAACCTCACCTATGCGTTGGCCTTCACCGTCGTCTTCTGGGTCCACGCGGCTGCGATCCGCCGGCGGGGGTTCTTCCCGTACGTCAAGAGTTTCTTCAAGCCGCTGTGGTTGTCCCCAATCAAGATCATCGAGGAGATTGCGAAGCCCATCACGCTCGCGCTGAGGTTGTTCGGCAATATCTTCTCCGGCGGCATCATGCTGGCCCTCATCGGAATCATGCCGGTGTTCATCCTGTGGGCGCCGAACCTGATCTGGAAGGTCTTCGACTCCGCGATCGGCGTCATCCAGGCCTTCATCTTCGCGCTCCTTACGATCTTGTATTTCAGCTTCGCCGTGTCGGAGCAGGGACACTGACGCGGGCCGCCGGCTAGTCCAGAAATTTCCCCCGGTTCCGTACCAAGGAGAGAAATGGCAGCGAACACGCTCAACCAAGCGATCCAATACGCCGGCGCCTTCACCGGCGGCGGCCTGGCTCTCGGCGGGGGCGCCATCGGCGCTGCCATCGGCGACGGATTGGCCGGCAGCTCGACGATCGCCGGCGTGGCCCGGCAGCCGGAGGCTCAGGGCCGACTGTTCTCGATCTTCTTCCTCACGGTGGGTCTCGTTGAGGCGATGTACTTCATCAATCTCGCATTCATGGCCCTGTTCGTCTTCGTCCTCGCGAAGAAGTAGCCGGGATGCGCCTGAACGTCCTTGCGGCGTCGGGCCAGAGCAACTTCCTGGTCCCGAACGCCACATTCATCGTCGAACTGGTCATCTTCTTTGTGATCCTGGGTGTACTGGCCAAGTGGATCCTGCCCTTCGTTCAGAAGGCGATGAACGAGCGGCAGCAGTTCATCCAGCAGCAGCTGGACGAGAGCCAGGCGGCCCGCGAGCGGCTGGAGAAGGCCGAGGAGGAGTACAAGGCGGCGGTCGCCAAGACCAAAGCCGAGCTGGCCGAGATCCGCGAGCAGGCACACGCAGACGCGCAGCGGAGCAAGAACGAGATCCTCGCCGAAGCCCGGGAGGAGGCGGCCCGCATTTTGGCGCGCACCGAGGAACAACTCGGCGCCGAACGCCAGCGCGTTTTCGAGGAGCTCCGGACCCAGATCGGCACCCTCGCGGTCGAGCTGGCCGGGCGGATCGTCGGGGAGCAGCTCAGTGACGACGCCCTGCAGCACCGGGTCGTCGAGCGATTCCTCGCCGAGCTCGAACAGCCGGAAACCGCCGAGCAGGTCCGCTGATGCAAGGCGCCAGCCGCGCGTCGCTGGCCGTCGGACGGCGGCGCTTGGATGCCCTCGGCACCGAGCTCGCCGAGGACGCTTTGATGGGGCTCGCCGACGACCTGTTCGCCGCGGTTCGCCTGCTGGACGGGGAGCACGGCCTGCGGCGGACGTTGTCCGACCCCGGGCTCCCGGGGGAAGCCAAGCAGAACGTGATCGCGCAGTTGCTCGGGTCGCAGATGTCGCCGGCTGCGGTCGGCGTCGTCCAGGCACTGGCCGCCGGAAGGTGGTCGCGGTCGGTCGACCTTGTCGACTCGATCGAGCGGCTCGCCGTCGAAGCCTTGTTCGCCCGGGCCGAGCGCGCCGGCAGTCTCGACGAGGTCGAGGACCAGCTTTTCCGCTTCGGCCGGATCGTGGACCGTGAGCCTGCGCTTTGGGCGGCGCTTGCCGACCCCACACTCCCTACCGAGAACAAGCTGGAGCTGGTGCACGCGCTGCTCGCCGGGAAGGTCACCCCGGTCAGCTTGCGCCTGATCGACAGCGTCGTCCGCCAGCCGCGTGGCCGAGCGGTCGACGAGGCGGTAGCGGAGCTGGCCCGGCTCGCGGCGGAAAGGCAGTCCAGATACATCGCCGATGTGCACGCCACTGTCGAGCTCACCGAGGCCGAACGGGCGCGGCTCACCGACCGGCTGGGCGCGATGTTCGACCATGACGTGCGGCTGCAGGTGAGCATCGACCCGGCACTCGTCGGCGGCATTGTCATCCGGGTCGGGGACGAGGTCATCGACGGCAGCGTGGCCACCCGCCTGAGCCAGGCGCTGCGCGGACTGACCTGACCGTCGAAACCACCGAGACGGCACCGAGCCCACGAGGAAACGAGACAGCGACATGACCGAGTTGACGATCCGGCCGGATGAGATCCGGGAGGCGTTGGAGCGCTATGTCCAGGGCTACAAGCCGGACACCACGCGCGAGGAGGTCGGCCGGGTCACCGAGACCGGGGACGGCATCGCCCGGGTCGAAGGCTTGCACTCCTGCATGACGAACGAGCTGCTCGAGTTCCAGGGTGGGGTGCTGGGCCTCGCGCTCAACCTTGACGAGCGCGAGATCGGCTGCGTCATCCTCGGGGACTCGCAGCACGTCGAGGAGAACCAGGAGGTCCGCCGGACCGGCGAGATCCTCTCGGTGCCGGTGGGTGACGGGTTTCTTGGCCGGGTGGTGGATCCGCTGGGGCGGCCGATCGACGGTAAGGGCGACGTCGAAACCAGCGAGCGCCGCGCCCTGGAACTTCAGGCGCCTTCGGTGGTTCAGCGCCAGCCGGTGAAGGAACCGCTCCAGACCGGAATCAAGGCGATCGACGCGATGACCGCGATCGGCCGTGGCCAGCGGCAGCTCATCATCGGCGACCGGCAAACCGGCAAGACCGCGGTGGCGATCGACACGATCATCAACCAGCTGGACAACTGGAAGTCCGGGGACCCGAAGAAGCAGGTCAAGTGCGTTTACGTCGCGATCGGGCAGAAGGGCTCGACCATCCGGGCTGTCCAGGGCGCGCTCGAGGAGGCCGGTGCGCTCGAGTACACGACGATCGTGGCCGCACCGGCGTCAGAGCCGGCCGCTTTCAAATACATCGCGCCGTACGCCGGGTCGGCGATCGCCCAGCACTGGATGTACCAGGGCCAGCACGCGTTGATCATCTTTGACGATTTGTCCAAGCAAGCTGAGGCCTATCGCAACATCTCCTTGCTGCTGCGCCGTCCGGCCGGTCGTGAGGCCTATCCCGGCGACGTGTTCTACCTGCACTCTCGGCTGCTCGAGCGTTGCGCGAAGTTGTCCGACGACCTCGGCGGCGGGTCCCTGACCGGGCTGCCGATCATCGAGACCAAAGGGAATGACGTGTCGGCTTACATCCCGACGAACGTCATCTCGATCACCGACGGGCAGATCTTCCTGCAGACCGACCTGTTCAACTCGGGAGTCCGGCCGGCGATCAACGTTGGGATCTCGGTATCCCGGGTGGGGGGGAATGCGCAGATCAAGGCCATGAAATCGGTCGCCGGGCGGCTCCGGCTCGACCTGGCCCAGTTCCGGGAGCTCGAGTCATTCGCCTCGTTCGGTTCGGATCTCGACCGCGCCTCCAAGGCACAACTCGACCGTGGCGCTCGACTCGTCGAGTTGCTCAAGCAGCCGCAGTACGCGCCTTTCCCGGTCGAGCGACAGGTGATTTCGATCTGGGCCGGCACAACCGGGAACCTCGATGATGTTCCGGTTCCAGATATCCGTCGTTTCGAAGGCGAATTCCTCGATTTCATCGGTCACCACCATCAGGGCATCTACGACGCCATCTTGCAGACCGGCCAGCTGTCCGACGACACCGTCACCTCGCTTGAAGGCGCCATCGCCGCCTTCAAGCGCCAGTTCGCCCCCGCCGAGGGTGAGTTGCTCAGCGCCGAAGGCAAGCACGCCGAGGCCGAGGCGCACGCCGATGCCGATACTGATGCCGTTGCCGGTGATGATGCCGTTGCCGGTGATGGGGGCGACGACGACTTCGGGGCCCGCGGCCGCGACGAGCACCACACCAAGCCGATGGACAAAGATGGTGAGGGCACGGAGAAGATCCAGGCCCGCCGGCGGCCCGAGCCGGGCAAGCGGGACTCCTGACCGATGGGTGCCCAGCTTCGCGTCTACCGCCGGCGGATCCGTTCGGTCCAGTCGACGAAGAAAATCACGCGCGCGATGGAACTCATCGCGGCTTCCCGGATCCAGAAGGCGCAACAACGGGTCGCAGCCGCTCGGCCCTATGCCGAAGCCATCACCCGAGTCGTCACCGAGGCCGCGAGTTACACCCGCGGTGAACACCCGCTCACGACGCCGCGGGAGTCCCCGGGGCGTGCGGCCGTCGTGGTCGTGACCAGCGACCGGGGACTGGCCGGTGCCTACAACGCGAACGCCCTGCGGGCCGCGGAGGGCCTCAACGAGCTGCTGCGCTCCGAGGGCAAGGAGCCTGTGCCGTTCCTCATCGGTCGCAAGGGGCTCGCGTTCTATCGTTTCCGCAGCCGGGATACGAGCCGAAACTGGACTGGCTTCTCGGAGCAACCAGGCTACGCCGACGCCAAGCAGGTTGCCGATCGCGTGATCGCTGACTTCATCGCGGGATCGGCCGAGGACGGCGTGGACGAGATCCACCTGGTCTACACCGAATATGTCTCCGCGCTCACCCAGCGAACGGTCGCGAAACGGGTGCTCCCACTCGAGCTCGAGTTCAGCGACGAACAGAGCGATGGCCTGAGTGCCCTCGTCGAGTTCGAATCCTCACAGGAGGAGGTACTCGATGCCCTGTTGCCCCGATATGTCGAGAGCCGCTTCTACGCGGCCCTGCTGGACTCCGCCGCGTCCGAATCGGCTGCCCGACGGCGAGCGATGAAGGCTGCGACGGACAATGCGGATGAGTTGATCAAGTCTCTCACCCGTGCCGCCAACTCGGCCAGGCAGGCTGAGATTACCCAGGAAATCATGGAAATCGTCGGTGGCGCTGAAGCGCTGTCGAAAACGGAAGGCGTGTAATGACTGCGACCACCGAAGAACTCGACGACGCCCACACCGGCGGTGGGACCGGACGAGTGGTCCGGATCATCGGCCCGGTCGTTGACGTCGAATTCGCCCCGGACGAAATGCCCGAGATCTACAACGCGCTGCACGTCGATCGAACCCTCGGGCAGGAAACCGCGACGCTCACCCTCGAGGTTGCCCAGCACATCGGCGACAACATGGTTCGGGCCATCGCCATGCAGCCCACGGACGGCGTGGTGCGGGGCACGCCGGTACAGGACACTGGCTCGGCGATCACCGTGCCGGTAGGCGACGCGACCAAGGGTCATGTGTTCAACGTGCTCGGGGAACCGCTCGACGTGGAGTCGGTCGATGCCGAAGTGCGCTGGCCGATCCACCGCTCGTCGCCCCCGTTCGACGAGCTCGAATCCAAGACGCAGATGTTCGAGACCGGGATCAAGGTCATCGACCTGCTCGCCCCCTACGTCCAGGGCGGCAAGATCGGGATGTTCGGGGGAGCCGGGGTAGGTAAGACCGTCATCATCCAGGAAATGATCTACCGGGTCGCCGAAAACTTCGGCGGGGTGTCGGTGTTCGCCGGGGTCGGCGAGCGCACCCGTGAAGGCAATGACCTTTTCCTCGAAATGACCGAGTCCGGTGTCATCGACAAGACCGCTCTCGTCTTCGGACAGATGGACGAGCCGCCGGGCACCCGGCTGCGGGTTGCGTTGGCGGCATTGACCATGGCGGAGTACTTCCGGGACGAGCAGAAGCAGGACGTACTGCTGTTCATCGACAACATCTTCCGGTTCACCCAGGCCGGCTCGGAGGTCTCCACCCTGCTCGGCCGAATGCCCTCGGCGGTTGGTTACCAGCCGACCCTCGCCGACGAGATGGGCGAGCTGCAGGAGCGCATCACCTCGACCCGCGGACACTCGATCACTTCGCTCCAGGCGATTTACGTGCCAGCCGACGACATCACCGACCCGGCGCCGCACACGACCTTCGCCCACCTCGATGCCACTACCGTGCTCTCCAGGGCCATCTCCGAGCTCGGTATCTACCCGGCCGTCGACCCGCTGGACTCCACCAGTCGGATTCTCGACGCGCGCTACCTCGGCGACGAGCACTACGCGGTCGCCAGACGGGTGCAGGAGATTCTTCAGCGTTACAACGACTTGCAGGACATCATTGCGATCCTCGGGATCGACGAGTTGTCCGAGGAGGACAAGGTCATCGTTCAGCGGGCTCGGCGAATCCAGCGCTTCCTGTCCCAGCCATTCTTCGTGGCGGAGCAGTTCACCGGTATCCCAGGCAAATTCGTCCCCCTCGAAGAGACGATCGGCTCGTTTCGACGGCTCTGTGACGGCGAATACGACCAGGTGCCAGAGCAGGCGTTCTTCTTGTGCGGAGGAATCGAGGACGTCGAGGCGAAGGCCAAGGAACTCGGTGACTAGTAGCCATGGCCACCATGCACGTTGAACTCGTCTCTCCGGAACGCGAGGTGTGGTCCGGAGAGGCCGAGGCTGTGTTCGCCCGGACGACGGACGGCGAGCTCGGCATCCTGCCCGGTCATGCCCCGATGATCGGCGCTCTCGTTGATCATCCGGTCCGGATCGTGCGCGGCGAGGGGGATGAACTGGTGGCCGCCGTTTTTGGCGGATTCCTGTCCGTGCTCGAATCCGGGGTATCGGTCCTTGCCGAAACGGTCGAGCTCGTGGACGAGATAGACGTGGCGAACGCTCGGCAGGAACTCGATCGTAACCGCGGCGCCGGCCCGGAGGACCAGGAGGCGCGGGTGGTGGCCAGCCGGGCCGAAGCCCGGTTGCGGGCGGCTGGCGAGTCGGTCTAGCTAGCGGCGCTTGTCGCCCGGCACCCAGGTGACGTCGCCTCGTCCCGCGTTCGCCACCCGGGCGAGGATGAACAGCAGGTCGGAAAGCCGGTTCAGGTAGCGGGCCGGCGCCGGATTCGTCGAATCCGGCTCGGCCGCCAGCAACTCCCAGACCCGACGCTCCGCCCGGCGCGAAACGGTGCGGGCCACATGGAGCAGCGCGGCGCCCGGCGCCCCCCCTGGCAACACGAAGCTCGACAGCGGCTGCAACCGCGCGTTGAAGTCGTCGCACGCGTGCTCGAGCCGTTCGATGTAGCTCTCGTCGATCCGCAGAGGCGGATAGGCGGGGTCGCTCACAACTGGCGTGCAAAGATCCGCGCCCACGTCGAACAGGTCGTTCTGCACTTCGAGGAGCAGGGTCGCGACGTCCGCCGCGAGATCGCCGAGGGCCAGCGCTACGCCGATCGCGGCATTGGTCTCGTCGACGTCGGCGTACGCGCCGATCCGCGGACTCGTCTTGAGCGCTCGGCTCAGATCGCCGAGTGACGTCGCGCCGTCGTCACCGGTACGGGTGTAGATCCGGGTGAGATGCACGGTGGAACGTTGCTTGGGTTTCGATCCGCGACTGGCCGGCACCCTTCCGACCCTACCGGCGTGGCCATCTACCATGACCCGATGGAGCGCTTCCGGGTGGTCGGCGGAGCGCGGCTGACCGGTGAGGTTGCGGTCACCGGGGCGAAAAACAGCGTGCTCAAGGTCATGGCTGCCGCGCTGCTCGCCCCGGGCACCACGCGCCTGACCAACGTCCCGGACATCGTCGACGTCCCGATCATGGCGAGCGTGCTCCGTGGACTCGGCGCTGAAGTCAGCGGGAGCCCGCCGGCCATCGAGATCACCGTCGGCGAGGCCCTGGGGCACGAGGCGGACTACGACCATGTGCGCCGAATCCGGGGCAGCGTCTGCGTCCTCGGTCCACTGATCGCGCGGTGCGGACGGGCCCGGGTTGCGCTACCCGGTGGCGACGCCATCGGCTCCCGGCAGCTCGACCTGCACGTGGGTGGTCTGCGGCGACTCGGCGCGACCATCGACATCGAACACGGCTACCTGCTCGCCGAGGCTGGTGGCCTTACTGGCGCGCCGATCTGGCTCGACTTCCCCAGCGTCGGTGCCACTGAGAACATTCTGATGGCGGCGGTACTGGCCAAAGGGACGACGGTCATCGACAATGCCGCGCGCGAGCCGGAGATCGTCGATCTTTGCGAGATGCTCATCGGGATGGGTGCCCAGATCGGCGGGGTCGGCACCTCGACCCTCGAGATCGATGGCGTGCACGAACTGCACCCCGCAACCCACGAGGTGGTTCCAGACCGGATCGTCGCTGGAACATTTGCCGTGGGCGCGGTGATGACTCGGGGCGACATCACTGTCCGCAACGCGCGCGCCACCCACCTGGAGCTCGCCCTGGACAAACTCGTCCAGGCCGGCGCGGACGTCGAAATCACCGGTGACGGGTTCCGGGTCAGGATGGACCGACGGCCACGGGCGGTCGACGTCGTAACGCTGCCGCATCCGGGCTTCCCCACCGATCTACAGCCGCTCGTAATCGCCCTGTCTTCGGTCTCCGACGGGGTGGCCTTCGTCACCGAAAACATCTTCGAGGGCAGGTTCATGTTCGTGGACGAGCTCATCCGGCTGGGAGCGGATGCCCGCACCGACGGTCACCACGCCGTCGTCCGCGGTCGCGAGCGGCTCTCCGCTGCCCCGGTTCGGGCGACCGACATCCGAGCCGGGGCGGCGCTCGTTATGGCCGGCTTGGTCGCCGACGGGGTAACGACGGTGACCGGGGCTTACCACATCGATCGCGGATACGCCGGCTTTGCCGAGCAGCTACGCGGTCTCCAGGCAGAGGTCAGCCGGGAGCCCGAGGACAGCCCACTCGAGGAGTAATCCGCTCGCCCGGGGCCGCTAGCCTGACCCGGCGACGGTGGCAGAGCCGTCGAACCGTCGAGCGGGTCGGGGTGCAACGTGGCACAGACATTGGTTGTTATCGGGGCTGGCCTCATGGGCTCGGGGATCGCCCAGGTTGCCGCTCAAGCCGGCTGGGAGGTGCGGCTTCGTGACGTGGGGGCGGAGCCCCTGGAGCGGGCATCGACGGCCATCCGCACGTCACTCGATCGTTTCGTCACTAAGGGTCGGCTGGCTGCGGACGAGGCGGACGCCACCTTCGCGCGGATCGCCCTGACGACCGACCTCGACGCCGCGGGCGACGCCGACGTCGTGGTCGAGGCTGTTTTCGAGGCGCTGGACGTCAAGCGGGAGGTGTTCGCCCAACTCGACCGGATCTGCCCGGAACGCGCCGTGCTTGCGACGAACACCAGTGCGATCCCGATCACGTCGATCGCCGCCGTGACCAGCCGGCCGGAGCAGGTGGTCGGAACGCACTTCTTCTCCCCGGTCCCCATGATGCGCCTCTGCGAACTCGTGCGCGGCTACAAGACATCGGACCGGACGCTGGCCACGGCGCGCGAATTCGCCGAGGGCCTTGGAAAAACTTGCATCGTCGTCCGCCGCGACGTGGCCGGGTTCGTCACCACCAGGTTGATCGCTGCGCTGTCCGTGGAAGCGGTACGCCTGGTTGAGTCGGGGGTGGCCACGGCAGAGGACGTCGACACGGCGTGCCGACTGGGCTTCGGGCATGCCATGGGGCCACTTCAGACCATGGACCTCACCGGCGTGGACATCATGGTGAACGCGGCAAGCAACATTTACGCCGACACTCAGGACGAGAAGTTCTTCCCGCCGGAAACCCTGTCGCGGATGGTGGCGGCGGGCGATCTCGGACGCAAGACCGGCCGCGGCTGGTACGAGTATCCGGGCTGACGTTGGTGCTGCCAGGCGAATATCTCTCCGGCGCGGCAACCAAAAATCGATGGCCGGCGTCTGTACGGTCGAAGGAGTCCAAGGTATGGGAGCGTCATGTTGGTCCGCGAGGGGCAGCTGGACCGGGTGGTCGTACTGACCGGTCCGGTTGATGCGGCCAGCGTGCCCGACCTCCGACTCAAGCTGCACGCGGCAATCGACGCCGCCGCCGCCGCCGACGAGGACCTGATCGTCGACCTTGCCGGAGTCTTCGTGATCGACGCGACCGGTCTCGGCCTGCTGGTCGGGGCGCATCGCCGCGCGTCACGCACTGGCTGCCGGCTGGTGCTTCGCTCGGTGCCACCGCAGATGAGCCGGCTGCTGCGCGTCACCCGGCTGAACCGGATCCTGCACATCGAGGGGCCGGTTCCCGCGGTCTAGTTCGCGGGATCGCCGGCTCCCGCCCCGCTGCCTCCTTCTTCGTGCCGGCGTGGTCCACGCTCCCGCTACCATCGGGGTGGGCGAGTGGAGGCAGCCGATGGGCGAGCAGCAGCCCGCCGCGGTGCCGCGGCGGGAACGTGATCAGCCCTGGGTAATGCGCACCTACGCCGGGCACTCGTCGGCCCGGGAGTCGAACGAGCTCTATCGGCGCAACCTCGGGAAGGGGCAGACCGGCCTGTCGGTTGCGTTCGATCTGCCCACCCAGACCGGCTACGACGCCGACAATGAGCTGGCACGTGGGGAGGTCGGGAAGGTTGGCGTCCCGATCGCCCATCTGGGCGACATGCGGTCCCTTTTCGCCGACATCCCGCTCGCTGAGATGAACACGTCGATGACCATCAATGCCACGGCGATGTGGCTGTTGGCGCTCTACCAGGTGGTCGCCGAGGAGCAGGGGGCCGACCCTCGTCAGCTCAGCGGCACCACCCAGAACGACATCATCAAGGAATACCTCTCGCGCGGTACCTACGTTTTCCCGCCTGGCCCGTCGCTGCGGTTGATCACCGACATGATCGCCTACACGGTCACCAGCATCCCCAAATGGAACCCGATCAATGTCTGCAGCTACCACCTACAGGAGGCCGGCGCGACGCCGGTTCAGGAGATCGCCTACTCGCTGAGCACGGCGATCGCCGTTCTCGACGCCGCCAAGGCGAGCGGCCAGGTCCCGCAGGAACGCTTCGGCGAGGTAGTCGCCCGGATGTCGTTCTTCGTCAATGCGGGCGTCCGCTTCATCGAGGAGATGTGCAAGCTTCGTGCCTTCGTCGAGCTCTGGGACGAGATCACCCGCGATCGGTACGGCATCGAGGACCCCAAGCAGCGCCGGTTCCGATACGGGGTGCAGGTCAACTCACTCGGACTCACCGAGGCCCAGCCCGAGAACAACGTCTACCGGATCCTGCTCGAGATGCTCGCGGTTACCCTCTCTCGCGACGCCAGGGCGCGGGCGATCCAGCTTCCGGCCTGGAACGAGGCCCTCGGGCTTCCCCGCCCATGGGATCAGCAGTGGTCTCTGCGGGCGCAGCAGATCCTGGCCTTCGAGTCGGACCTGCTCGAATACGACGACGTGTTTCGCGGTTCGCACGTCATCGACTCGCGGGTCGCCGAGATGGTTGCGGCCGCGCGTGAGGAGATCGATCGGGTGCAGGCACTGGGTGGGGCGGTGCCGGCAGTCGAGAGCGGGTACATGAAGTCGCAGCTGGTCAGCTCGCACGCCGAGCGGCGCCGCCGGATCGAAGCTGGAGAAGACGTCGTGGTTGGGGTGAACCGGTTCACCACGACGGAGCCGAACCCGCTCGCCACCGAGCTCGATGCCGGTATCCAGGCGGTGGATCCGGCGGTCGAGGCCAACGCGATCGAGGAACTTGGACGCTGGCGAGCTGGCCGGGATGCGAACGCGGTGGATGAGGCTCTGCGCGCCCTTCGGGACACGGCCAAGACAGAGGCCAACCTCGTCCTGCCGACCATTGCATGTGCCCGGGCCGGGGTGACGACCGGCGAGTGGGCCGGGGTGCTCCGCGAAGTCTTCGGGGAGTACCGGGCGCCGACCGGCGTGACCGCGGCCGTCGGAGTTGTTGCCGAGGCCGGCTCGGAACTCGCTGCGGTGCGGGCGCTGGTCCGCAAGACCGGCGACGATCTCGGTGGTCGGCTGCGCCTTCTCGTCGGAAAGCCAGGACTGGACGGCCACTCGAACGGCGCCGAGCAGATCGCCGTACGCGCCCGCGATGCCGGGTTCGAGGTCGTCTACCAGGGGATTCGGCTTACGCCGGGGCAGATCGCGTCCGCGGCGGTGGAAGAGGACGTGCACTGCGTCGGCCTATCCATCCTGTCCGGCTCTCATCTCGAACTCGTCCCCATGGTGCTCGATGCCTTACGCGAGGCTGGCGCCGGAGATCTGCCGGTGGTAGTCGGCGGGATCATCCCGGCCGCGGACGCCGCTGGCCTGCGCTCGGCGGGTGTCGCGAGGGTTTTTACCCCGAAGGACTACGAGATGACCGCCATCATGCGCGAGATCGTTGCCGTGATCCGCGAATCCCACGGCTTGCCGCCGATCTCCGAGGGCTGAGCCGGGTGCGCCTCGTCGTCGCGCGTTGCAGCGTCGACTACGTCGGCCGGCTCACGGCCCATCTGCCGTCCGCGCTGCGGCTGCTGCTCGTCAAGGCGGATGGGTCAGTGTCCATCCATGCCGATGACCGGGCCTACAAGCCGCTGAACTGGATGAGCCCGCCCTGCACCCTGCTCGAGGATGTCGACCACTGGACCGTGAGCAACCGGGCCGGCGAGCAACTCGTCATCACGATCGAAGCGGTTCTGCACGATTCGCGGCACGAACTCGGGATCGACCCCGGGCTACGCAAGGATGGCGTCGAATCCCATCTTCAGGAACTGCTCGCGGCCACGCCGGACCTGCTCGGCGAGGGCTTCCGGCTGGTCCAACGTGAGTACCCGACCGACATTGGTCCGGTTGACCTCCTCTGCAGAGACGGCGATGGACGGGCCGTAGCCGTCGAGGTCAAGCGACGGGGTGAGATCGACGGGGTGGAACAGCTCACACGCTACCTCGAACGACTTGGTCGCGACCCCGCCCTGCGGCCGGTGCGCGGGGTGCTCGCGGCCCGCGAGATCCGCCCGCAGGCGCGGGTGCTCGCCCAGGCCCGGGGCATCGGCTGCCTGGTCCTCGACTACGAGGCGATGTGCGGACTCGAGCCCGCCGCCCCCACGCTGTTCTGACCCGGTCCGGTGGACCCGGGCTCGGCCAGGGCCGGGCTCGGCCGGGGCCGGGCTCGGCGGCTCTGCGAGACTGACCGTCGATGTGGGCGCGGTGTCGCCCCGGACCGAGGAGCGGACGTGGGTCGCGAGTTCAGCAGCATCGGGGTCGTCGGGCTCGGCACTATGGGGGCGGGAATCGCCGAGGTGCTGGCCAGATCTGGCATAGCGGTCATTGGGGTCGAGGTCGACGAGCCCGGGCTCGAACGCGGCCGCGGCCATCTCGACAGCTCGACCTCTCGCGCGGTGAGCCGCGGCAAGCTGACCGAGGACGAGCGGCGGGAGCTTCTCGCACGAATCAGATTCACCACCGAGCTCTCGGCGCTGGCTGACGTCGAGTTGGTCGTCGAGGCGATCCCCGAGCGGCTCGACCTCAAGCGGGCGCTGTTCGCCAACCTGGACGACGTCACCCGGCCCGAGACCATCCTCGCGACCAACACCTCATCGCTGTCCGTCACCGAGCTCGCGGTGGCCACCCGGCGCCCGTCGCGTGTGGTTGGCATGCACTGGTTCAATCCGGCCACGGTCATGGGCCTGGTCGAAGTCGTGCGCACCGTGGTCACCGATCCGGAGGTCGTCGCGGACGTCGAGGCGTTGGTCGCCCGAGTCTCCAAAACCGATGTCACGGCCGGAGACCGAGCTGGGTTCATCGCGAATGCCCTGCTTTTCGGCTACCTGAACCAGGCCGTGTCGATGTACGAGGCGCATTACGCCTCCCGGGAGGACATCGATGCGGCGATGCGGCTGGGTTGCGGTCTGCCCATGGGGCCGCTTGCGCTGCTCGACCTGATCGGGCTCGACTCGGCCTACGAGATCCTGGACACGATGTACCACCAGTCTCGTGACCTGCGACATGCGCCGGCTCCGATTCTCAAGCAACTGGTCACCGCCGGCTTCCTCGGCCGCAAGACCGGCCGGGGTTTCTACAGCTACGCCGGGGTGGACTCGCCCGAGGTCGTCGACAGCGGGGGCGTTGCCGGGCCGTCGCACGAGCTTGGTCGGCAAGTCTCGCGGATCGGTGTCGTCGGAACTGGCACGATGGCCTCGGGGATCGTTGAGGTCTGTGCCAAGTCCGGCTTCGATGTGGTGTTTCGCGCCCGCGGTGACGAGAAGGTCGCGGAGACTAGGGCGCGGATCGAAAAGTCGCTGGACAAGGCGGTCCAGCGCGGCAAGCTTTCCGCGGACGAGCGGGCGGCGGCGCTGAGCCGGATCACCGGTACCAGCCGCCTGGACGACCTGGCCGACGCGGACCTCGTGCTCGAGGCGGTCGTGGAGGATCTCGCCGTCAAGCAACCGTTGTTCGCGGCGCTGGACGAGGTCGTGAAGCCTGGAGCGATTCTGGCGTCCACGACGTCGAGCCTTCCCGTGATCGAATGCGCGACGGCGACCTCCCGGCCGGGCGACGTGATCGGCATGCATTGGTTCAACCCGGCCGCGATAATGCGACTCGTCGAAGTCGTCCCGACGGTGCGGACCACGGAGGACGTGGTTGCCACCGTGCACGGGCTTTGCGCCACTCTGGGCAAGCACCCGGTCCTCTGCGGGGACCGGGCCGGATTCATCGTCAACGCGCTGCTGTTCCCCTACCTCAACGATGCGGTGCGCATGCTGGAAGGGCATTACGCCAGCGCCGAGGACATCGATGCGGCGATGAAAGTTGGCTGTGGCTATCCGATGGGCCCATTCGAGCTGCTCGACGTCGTGGGCCTCGACGTGTCACTCGCCATCCAACAACGTCTCTACCTCGAGTTCCGTGAGCCCGGCTTCGCCCCGGCGCCGTTGCTCGAGCACCTCGTCACGGCTGGCTACCTCGGCCGCAAGACCGGCCGAGGATTCCGTGACTACTCGAGCCGGTGACGCCGCGGCGCAGTCGCCGCCGGGAGCCCCCGGCCAGCTCGCCCCCGACCACTCCGGAGGTAGTCGAGGAGGGTGCCGACGGGGACTGGGTGGTGCGCCGGCTCGCCGGCCGGGCGGGCCGAACCTACCGTTGCCCCGGTTGTGACCAGGAGTTCTCCTCGACGTTGCCGCATGTGGTGGTCTGGCCCGCGAGCGGCGCATTTGCCGGCAGCGAGTCGCGCCGGCACTGGCACACGGTCTGCTGGCAGCGCCGCGACCGTCGCGGAGTCAAAGACCATCGGTCGAAGAACGCGCCCCGGTTCGGCTGATCCTGACGAGGTCTCCCCACCATCGGCCGAGCGGCCCGAAATCGGCACCGAGCCGGAAACCGATCCGATCGGGTCGTCGGAAGGTGACCGTCTCGACGGGCAGGCGCCCGCCGCGCAAGGACGTGTAATGCTCTGCGAGCACCATGTCCGCCCCCGGTCGAGGACGCGAACTTCTGCGCCCTAGCCCTTGACTGGTGGCCACGAGGCTGGGGCAGGCCGAGGCTAGGGTGCCCGCGATGGCTGACATCCGAGCGAACACCGTGCTGCCGGCCGACCGCCGACCGGTCACGTTGTTCACCGCCGACCGGCTGAAGCTGGTCGGTGAGCTCGCCGTGCCGCTCGGGGCCGCGGCGTCTGCCTGCGTGATCTTCCTGCACCCGCTGCCTACGCAGGGCGGAATGATGGACAGCCACCTGTTACGCAAGGCGGCCTGGCGACTGCCGGCCCTCGCCGGGATCGCCGTGCTGCGCTTCAACACCCGGGGTACCCGATCTGCGCTGGGCACCAGCGAGGGGAGCTTTGACGGCGGGGACGGGGAGCGGCTCGATGTCGCGGCTGCTCTGGACTTGGTCGAACACGAGCCCTTGCCGCAGCCGTGGCTGGTCGGCTGGTCCTTCGGCAGCGAACTGGGGCTGCGGCATGGGCTCGACCCGAGCGTGACCGGGCTCATCCTGCTTGCGCCGCCGTTGCGTCAGGCCACATCGACCGATCTGCGGGCCTGGGGTGCCTCGGGGAAGCCGGTAGTGGCCATCGTCCCGGAGTTCGACGACTACCTCCGGCCGCCCGAGGCCAGGAAGCGGTTCGCTGAGATCGGGCAGGCCGAGGTGGTCGAGGTGCCTGGGGCGAAACACCTGTTCGTTGGCTACACCGAGCGGGTCCTGGACGAGATCGTCCGTTGCGTCCAGCCGACCGCCTACCCGCTGCCCCGATCCTGGCCGCCCGGGCAGTCTTGAGCGCGCCGGCAGTCCAGCCGACCGCGAGTGTGCAATTTCCGACGCCCCGTACGCTCGGGCCCCGTCGGAAATTGCACACTCGCGGTGCTACGCGGGCCCCGGCGGGTGCTCCGCGGGCCCCGGAGGGTGCTACGCGGGCCCCGGCGGGTGCTCCGCGGGCCCCGGCGGTGCTACGCGGGCCCCGGCAGGGGTCCGGCCGGGCCTCCCACCGGGGGCGGCGATTCGGCTACGGTCGGGACCATGTCCCCCGTCGAGCTGTATCACCGGGACACCGGATCGGGGCCGGCCCTGGTGCTCCTGCACGCCTTCCCGCTGTCCTCGGCGATGTGGCTAGCTCAGCGGGAGGCCCTCAACGCCACCCACCGCGTCATCACCCCGGACCAGCGCGGTTTCGGCGGCTCACCGCTGGGTGAAGAGCCGCCGTCGCTCGACCTCGTCGCCGACGACCTCGCCGCCCTTCTCGACGCCAAGGATCTGGGCTCGGTCGTTCTCGGTGGCTTGTCGATGGGCGGCTACGTGGCGATGGCGTTCCTGCGCCGCCACCCGGACCGCGTTCGCGGGCTCGTGCTCGCGGACACCAAGGCCGGCCCGGATACCCCGAAGGTCAGGGCCAACCGCGAACGGATTGCGGAGCAGGTGATCGACGACGCGTCCCTGCTCATCGAGGAGGTCTTCCCGACCCTGCTCGGACCTACCTCGGTCGCCAGCCGCCCGCTCGTGCTCGGCCGGGTCAAGGCCCTCGTCCAGGCGGCCCCGCCGGTGGCCGTCGCCTGGGCTCAACGTGCGATGGCCGCCCGGCCTGACTCGTTCGCCACGCTTCGGGCGGTCGCCGTGCCGACCCTGGTCGTGGTCGGTGAGGAGGACACGCTGGCCCCGCCGGCCGAGGCCCGGGCGATGGCCGACGCCGTGCCGCGGGGGCGGCTGGTCGCGTTGCCCGGCGCCGGGCACCTCAGCGCCGTCGAGGCGCCGGAGGAGTTCAACGCGGCGCTGGCCGGCTTCCTTGCCGAGCTCGGATCAGCCAGGGGTTGAGTCCTCCTGCGCCATGATCGCGGCAGTGGGCGGCGACGGGTCCTCCGGTGGCGCGACGACCGCCGGCCGGTCGGCAACCGCGACGACGGCCGCGAGCTGCTCTCGTAACTCGCCGAGCCGGGCGCGGATCCGCTCGCGCTGCGCGGCCAGCTCGTCGACCTCCCGCTGGGCGGCTTCGTGGATCTGCCGGACCTGGCTACGGGCCTCCGCCCGCTCACGTTCGGCCGCGGCGCGTGCCTGCTCGACGAGCTGCCCGGCCTCGCCGCGGGCGGCCTCGATGATCGCGCTCGCCTCGCCCCGGGCCCGCTCGGTCGCGGTGAGCGCGTCGGTGCGCACCCGCTCGGCGTCGAGCTGGGCGGCCGTGCGGAGGCTGGTTGCCTCGGCGTCGGCGAGCTCGAGGATCTGACCGATCCGCTCACCGAGATCCTCGTAGGAGGGTTGGGTGCGCGCCAGCTCGGCCTGGGCCTGGGCAAGCTCGGTCTCCAGCCAGTCGACGTGCCGGTCGACCTGCGCCCGGTCGTAGCCGCGGAGCACGAGGTCGAAGCTGCGGACGTTCATGGCCTCGTCGAGCGGCATCATCGTTGTGTCGTCTGTCGTCATGGTGGGAATGTGTCCAGTTCGGCCGCCGCAGACACCCGTTGCGGGCTATCTGTTTCGAAACCGCATGATGGCCTCGATATGCCGATCCCGCAACTGGGGATCCCGCACCCCGAGCCCCTCTTCGGGGGCGAGACAGAGCACCCCCACCTTTCCCTGGTGCAGGTTGCGGTGCACGTCGTACGCGGCCTGACCGGTCTCCTCGAGCGGGTAGGTCCTGGAAAGCGTGGGGTGGATGCGGGCTTTGGCGATCAGCCGGTTGGCCTCCCAAGCCTCGCGGTAGTTCGCGAAGTGGCTGCCGACGATCCGCTTGAGGTTCATCCACAGATAGCGGTTGTCGTAGCTGTGGAGGAATCCCGACGTCGAAGCGCAGGTCACCACGACCCCGCCGCGCCGGGCGACGTAGACGCTGGCGCCGAAGGTTTCCCGGCCGGGATGCTCGAACACGATGTCCGGGTCCTCGCCGCCGGTGAGCTTGCGGATGCTCTTGCCGAATCGCTGCCATTCCTTGGGATCCTGGGTGTTCTCGTCCTTCCAGAAGTGGTAGTCCTCGGCGGCTCGGTCGATGATGAGTTCGGCCCCCATCCGCCGGCACAGCTCGGCCTTCTCCGGGCTCGACACGACGCACACCGGGGTGGCTCCGCCGTTCAGCGCGAACTGGGTGGCGTAGGACCCGAGGCCACCGGATGCGCCCCAGATCAGCACGACGTCGCCCTGCTTCATCACCGCACCATGCCGCCCCACCAGTTGGCGGTAGGCGGTGGAGTTCACCAGGCCGGGGGCGGCGGCCTCCTCCCAGGTCAGGTGAGCGGGCTTCGGCATGAGCTGGTTCGCCTTGACGAGGGCCAACTCGGCCAGCCCGCCGAAATTCGTCTCGAACCCCCAGATCCGCTGCTCCGGGTCGAGCATCGTGTCGTCGTGCCCGTCCGGGCTCTCCAACTCCACCGACAAGCAGTGCGCCACGACCTCGTCGCCGGGGGACCAGGCGTGCACCCCCGGCCCGGTGCGCAGGACGACCCCGGCCAGGTCGGATCCCACAACGTGGTACGGCAGGTCGTGCCGCTTCGATAGCGGCGACATCCGCCCGTATCGCTCGAGGAAGCCGAATGTGGATAGCGGCTCGAAGATGGACGTCCAGACCGTGTTGTAGTTGATGGCACTCGCCATCACCGCGACGAGTGCTTCACCGGGGCCGAGCTCCGGGGTGGGCACCTCGTCGACGTGCAGGGATCTGCGGGGATCCTTGTCCCGGGTCGCCAGCCCAGCGAACAACTCGGTCTCGTCCTTGCGAACCACGACGCCGCGGTAGCTGTCCGGAACGGGCAGCTCGGCGAATTCCTCGGGCCGGGTGTCCCCGGCAAGGATCGCGTCCCGGATGTCCTTCACGTGTCCTCTTTTCGGATCGTCCCAGGCAGGAGTTTTCTTCAACGACGCTTTGGTGCCTCAACCAGTTCAGTGAGCACTCCCTGGACATCCTTGGGGTGCAGAAAGGCGATGGACGCGCCCATCGAGCCGTGCCGCGGACGGGCGTCCACGAGCCGAACGCCCTGGGCCGACACCGTCGCGAGGGCAGCCGTTATGTCGTCGACTCCGTAGCCGACGTGGTGCACGCCCTCGCCGTTTCGTTCGAGGAACTTCCCGACCGGTGAGTCGGGCCGGGTCGGTTCAAGCAGTTGGACGTAGGAGCCGCCGGCGTCGGCGTCGGCGACGATGAGCATCGCCTCCCGCACACCCTGGTCCTCGTGCACCTCGCGGGCCACCACGGTGAGACCGAACGTCGAAGCGTAGAATGCGGTGGCGGCCTCGAGGTCACTGACCGCGATCCCGATGTGGTCGATCCGGGTAAGCAACGCTTGCCTCCTCTGTCGGTCGCCCCGGGGCGGGTCGCTATCGTTGCAGGACGCCTGTCCGTCCTCGCGAGGAGGCTCCACCCATGGCCGGTTCCGTCATCGTCTCGGGCGCTCGCACGCCGATCGGCCGCCTGCTCGGGGCCCTCAAGGGCCTCACCGCGATGGACCTCGGCGGGATCGCCATCAAGGCCGCGCTCGAGCGGGCTGGACTGTCCGGGGACCAGGTCGACTACGTGATCATGGGCCATGTACTCCAGGCGGGCCAGGGCCAGATCACCGCCCGGCAGGCCGCGGTCAAGGGCGGCATCCCGATGACCGTGCCTGCGCTGACCGTGAACAAGGTCTGCTTGTCCGGGCTGGACGCCATCGCGTTGGCCGATCAGCTGATCCGGGCCGGGGAGTTCGAGATCGTGGTTGCCGGCGGGATGGAGTCGATGACCCTGGCGCCGCATCTGCTGCCGGCCTCCCGGTCCGGTTTCAAGTACGGCGACGTCACGCTGGTGGATTCGATGGCGCACGACGGTCTCTTCTGCGCCTTCGACCAGTGCGCGATGGGGGAGTCGACCGAGCGGTACAACGCCAAACTCGGGATCAGTCGCGGCGAGCAGGACGAGTTCGCAGCACGGTCGCACGAACGGGCCGCGGCGGCGATGAAGAACGGCCGCTTCGATGCGGAAATCGTCCCGGTGCCGATCCCGCAGCGCGGCGGTGAGCCGATCCTCGTCACCGAGGACGAAGGGGTTCGTCCGGAGACCACCGTCGAGTCGCTGGCCCGGCTCCGTCCGGCGTTCGCCGCGGACGGCACGATCACCGCCGGGTCGGCCTCGCAGATCTCCGACGGTGGATGTGCCGTCGTCGTCATGTCCGCCGCGAAGGCGGCCGGGCTCGGCCTGCCGGTGCTTGCGGAAGTCGGCTCGCACGGGGTGGTTGCCGGCCCGGATCCCTCGCTCCAGTCGCAGCCGTCGAACGCGATCAAGAAGGCACTGTCCCGAGAGAAGGGACTGAGCGTGGCCGATCTCGACCTCATCGAGATCAACGAGGCGTTCGCTTCGGTCGGTATCCAGTCGATGCGTGAGCTCGGCGTCGACCCCGAGAAGGTCAACGTGGACGGCGGGGCGATCGCGCTCGGGCATCCGATCGGGATGTCCGGCGCACGGATCGTGCTGCACCTTGCCAACGAGCTGCGCCGCCGTGGCGGCGGGGTCGGCGCGGCCGCACTGTGCGGCGGCGGTGGCCAGGGTGACGCGCTGGTGCTTCGCGTTCCCGGAGCGTGAGCCGGCGCGGCCCGGACGTCGACGAGCTGGTCGCGGGGGCTGCGACGGGGGACCCACGCGCTGTCGCCCGCCTGATCTCGCTCGTCGAGGACGCGGCGCCGTTGCTGCGGGACGTCATGCGGGCCCTCGCCCCGCTGGCCGGCGGGGCCCGGGTGATCGGCCTCACCGGCTCGCCGGGAGTGGGCAAGTCGACGACGACGAATGCCTTGGTCACCGAGTACCGGCGGCGCGGCCTACGGGTCGGCGTGCTCGCCGTGGACCCATCGTCGCCGTTCTCCGGCGGGGCTCTGCTCGGGGACCGGGTGCGGATGCAGGACCATGCCACCGATCGGGGCGTCTACATCCGCTCGATGGCCTCCCGTGGCCACCTCGGCGGCCTGGCCTGGGCAACCCCGCAGGCGGTCAGGGTTCTCGACGCGGCGGGCTGCGCGGTTATCCTCGTCGAGACGGTAGGGGTCGGCCAGGCGGAGGTTCACGTGGCGTCGCTGGCCGACACCACGGTCGTGCTGGTGGCCCCGGGCATGGGCGACGGGATCCAGGCGGCCAAGGCGGGGATCCTCGAGATCGCGGACGTCTTCGTCGTGAACAAGGCCGACCGCGACGGTGGCGATCAGGCTGCCCGGGACCTGCGGCACATGCTGTCGATGGGCGACCGGTCCGACCCGGCCGGCTGGCGTCCGCCGGTGATCAAGTCGGTCGCGACCCGCGGCGAGGGGATTGCCGAGGTCGTCGGTGCGCTCGACTCGCACGCGGACTGGCTGGCCGAGAGCGGCCGGCTAGACGCCCGCCGCCGGCTCCGGGCCGCCGACGAGATCGAGGCGATCGCCGCTACCCAGCTCCGGGAACGGATGGGCGACCTCAGGGGTGGGAGCGTGCTCGACTCGCTGGCCGGCCGCGTGGTGGCCGGCGAGAGCGACCCGTACTCCGCGGCGGATCAGCTCATCGCGGGGATGATCTCTCGATGAGCTGACCCGCCGGCGGCCGGATCTCAGGCCCGGTGCCCACTCCGGCGGCTGGTGCCGTTGAGCGGCACCACCGGCAGGACCGGTCGGCCCCAGGTGGCGTTCGTCACCCCGGCGAAGCTGGCGTACCAGGCGACCACGGCGGTCACCAGGCCTGCCCACCCGCCGATATGGGTGATCTTGGCGCTCTGGTCCCAGGCCCCGATCGTCAGCAGGACGAACGTGACGGTTAGTACGGCGAACACCAGCGCCACCGCACCGGTCGAGCGCAGCGAGGCGATCAGCATGTAAGCGGTGAAGACCGTCCAGATCAGCAGATAGAGCCCGATCACCTTGTACGCCGTCGCGGCCGGCAGCCCGGGGGCGACGAACTTCACCAGCGCCGCGTAGCTGAGCCAGAACGCTCCGAACGAGCTGAATGCGGTCGCGCCGAAGGTGTTCCCCTTCTTGAACTCCCACATCCCGGCGAGCAGCTGCGCGAGCCCGCCGTAGAAGAGCGCGACCGGGAGGACCGCCAGGAGCAACTTGGGGTCCTTGATGAGGTTGGCGTTGAAGACGCTGAGCATGAAGGTCGTCGCCGCGAAGCCGGCCAGCCCGAGCGGCCCTGGATCGGCGATCGAGGTGGTGGGCGTTTCCGGCGTCTGCGCCGGCACCTGCTCGGTGGCGGTTGACGCCTCCGGGATGCGGATCTGACTTGCCATCTGCGGTCTCCTTGATCTGGAGAAACGGGTTGGTCCCCGCCTGAGCCTGTCCTCACCTCCTGTAACCGAACGCTCACGGCGGTGCGTGCTTTTACGGGGTTAGTGTGCGCCGGACGGGGCTCGCTTGCAATGGGTACGGATACTCTGGGTGACAATTCCGTGACGAGCCTCCGGGCGGGTCGATCCGGTGAGGGAGCCGCAGGTGGACGCGAAGGACATCGAGTCCGGTCGCCAGCGATGGGCGGAGCGGTTCGCGCACGCGGCATTACGGGACAACGACTTCAGCACGCTGTCCGGGGTGGACGTGGCTCCGGTGTACGGGCCGCCGCCAGGGGCCGACGCCGACGGTTTCGAGCGGATCGGTTGGCCCGGCGAGTTCCCGTTCACCCGGGGCCTGTATGCGTCGGGTTATCGGGGAAAGCCCTGGACGATGCGGCAGTTCGCCGGATTCGGCTCCGCCGCGGACACCAACGAGCGGTATCGGATGATCTTGGCCGGCGGGGGCAACGGGCTTTCGGTGGCTTTCGACATGCCCACACTGATGGGCCGGGACTCCGACGATGCCAAGGCTCTGGGTGAGGTGGGCCACTGCGGGGTGGCGATCGACTCGGCGGCGGACATGGAGGTTCTGTTCGCCGGCATCGACCTCGGCTCCGTGACAACGAGCATGACGATCTCCGGGCCGGCCGCTCCGGTGTTCTGCATGTACCTGGTGGCCGCCGAGCGGCAGGGGGTCGCGATCGGGGGACTCGACGGCACGTTGCAGACCGACATCTTCAAGGAGTACATCGCGCAGAAGGAGTGGCTGTTCCCGCCGGAGCCGCACCTGCGTCTGATCGGCGACCTGATGGAGTTCTGCGACCGCGAGATCCCGCGCTACAAGCCGCTGTCTGTTTCCGGCTATCACATCCGGGAAGCCGGCTCGACAGCCGCGCAGGAGCTCGCCTACACCCTGGCCGACGGTTTCGGCTACGTCGAGCTCGGGCTGTCCCGTGGGCTCGACGTCAACCGTTTCGCGCCCGGTCTGTCCTTCTTCTTCGATGCGCATATCGATTTCTTCGAGGAGATCGCCAAGTTCCGGGCGGCGCGCCGCATCTGGGCCCGCTGGATGCGTGACGTCTACGGGGCCACCGATCCACGGGCCCAGTGGCTGCGTTTCCACACCCAGACCGCCGGGGTCTCACTGACCGCGCAACAGCCCGAGAACAACATAGTGAGGACCGCCGTCGAGGCGCTGGCCGCGGTGTTGGGCGGGACGAACTCGCTGCACACGAACGCGCTCGACGAGGTGCTCGCACTCCCCTCGGCGCGCGCTGCGGAGATCGCGCTTCGGACCCAGCAGGTTCTGATGGAAGAGACCGGGGTCACGAATGTCGCTGATCCACTCGGGGGCGCGTACTACGTCGAGGCGCTCACCGACCGGATGGAGGCCACCGCCGAGGAGATCTTTGCCCGAATCCGTGAACTCGGCACCGACGGGTCGATGACCTCGGGCATCCTGCGGGGCATCGACGACGGTTACTTCATGAGCGAGATCGCGGACGCCGCGTTCGCCTACCAACAGAAGCTCGAGAAGGGCGACAAGCGGATCGTGGGGGTCAACGTGGCGACCGACACCACCGAGGCGCCGCTGGAGATCCTCCGGGTCTCCACGGAGGTCGAGCGGGCGCAGCGTGCGGCTCTGGCCGCCCGCCGGGCGGAACGCTCCCAGGCCGCGGTGGACGCGGCGCTCGCCGGCCTCACCGCGGCGGCCCGGTCCGGGCACAACATGATTCCGGTCATGCTCGACGCCGCCCGCGCCGAGGCCACCCTCGGCGAGATGTGCGACGCGTTGCGGGAGGTGTGGGGTACCTACCTCGAACCCCCGCGTTTCTGACCGGCGGGTCTAGGCGAGGATGGTCAGGTGATCGCCCGACCCGCTGACCTGCGCCTGCACGGCGCAGTCGACCTGGCTGCACTCCGGGCGCCGGCCCCCGTACCGGCCGGGCCGGCGCCGAGCGGCGCCCACACGGTCGAGGTCACCGAGGCCAACTTCGCCACCGAGGTGGTCGAACGATCCCGGACCACACCCGTGGTCCTCGACTTCTGGGCCACCTGGTGCGCACCGTGTCGCACGCTCGGCCCGGTGCTCGAGAAGCTGGCCGCCGAAGGCGCCGGCGGATGGTTTCTCGGCAAGGTGGACTGCGACCAGAATCCCCGGCTGGCGCAGGCTTTCGGGGTGCAGGGAATCCCGGCCGTCAAGGCGGTCGTCGACGGGGCGATCGCCGGCGAGTTCACCGGCGCACTGCCGGAAGCCGAGGTTCGGGCCTGGATCAGTGACCTGATGACAGTCGTGTCAGGGGTCGAGCCGGGCGCAGCAGCGGTCGCGGACCCGGGCTATGCCGAGGCGGAACAGGCACTGGCCCGAGGGGACCTTGCCGCCGCGCGGGCGGCCTTCGAACAGCTCGCGCTCCGGGCCCCGGCGGACCCGGAACCCCGGGTGGCCCTGGCCCGGATCGGATTGATCGAGCGGACCCGCGATCTCGACCCGGAGGCGACGCGCCGCGCCGCGGCAGCGACCCCGGGCGACCTGCGGGCTCAGCTCGCCGCCGCCGACCTAGAGGTCGTCGAGGGGGCGGTCGAACAGGCAGTGACGCGGCTGATCGAGGCTCTGCGAGGCGCCCAGGGTTCGGAGCGCGAGCAGGTGCGCACTCACCTGCTGGGCCTGCTGGACGCCCTCGATCCGGAGGACCCAAGGGTGACCGCCGGCCGTCGGGCGCTCGCCAACGCGCTGTTCTAGCGTGCCGCCGAGTTCACTCGGGGCCGGCCAGCCAGAGCGTCCCAAGGGGCGGGAGCCGGAGCACCGCCGACGCCGACTGGCCGTGCCACGGCTGATCGACCGCCCGGACCGCGCCGAGGTTGCCCACCCCGCTGCCGAGGTAGGCCGGGGCGTCGGTGTTGATCAATTCCCGCCATTCGCCGGGTCGGGGCAACCCCAGCCGGTAGTCCTCGTGCGGGATCCCGGCGAAGTTCGCCACGCATGCCAGCACGGAGCCGTCGTCTCCCCAGCGAAGGAATGAGAAGACATTACTGTCCGCGTCGTTCGCGTCGATCCAGGCGAATCCGCCGGGTGCCCCGTCCTGGGACCAGAGTGCCGGGGAGCCCCGGTAAACGGCGTTGAGGTCACGCACCAGGTCCCGCACCGCCGCATGATCGGGTTGGCCGGCCTGCGCCCAGTCCAGGGACCTCGACTCCGACCACTCGGACTCCTGACCGAACTCGCAGCCCATGAACAGCAGATGCTTTCCCGGATGCGCCCACAAGTAGGCGTACAGGGCACGCAGGTTGGCCAACTGCTGCCAGCGGTCGCCGGGCATCTTGCGGAGCAGCGACCCCTTGCCGTGTACGACCTCGTCGTGCGATAGGGGCAGCAGAAAGTTCTCGGTGTAGGCGTACATCATCGAAAACGTCATCTGATGGTGGTGGTACATCCGATGCACCGGGGCGTTCGCCAGGTAGTCGAGCGTGTCGTGCATCCAGCCCATATCCCACTTGAATCCGAACCCCAGGCCCCCGAGATAAGTCGGCCGAGTGACCCCGGGCCACGCAGTCGATTCCTCGGCGATGGTCACGATCCCGGGAACCCGCCTGTACACGGTCGCGTTCATCTCCTGGAGGAAGGCGACCGCCTCCAGGTTCTCCCGGCCACCGAACTTGTTGGGCGCCCAGGCGCCCGGCTTTCGGGAGTAGTCGAGGTAGAGCATCGAGGCGACCGCGTCGACCCGCAGCCCGTCGACGTGTAGTTCCTCGAGCCAGTAGACGGCGTTGGCCACCAGGAAGTTGCGGACCTCGCTCCGGCCGAAGTCGAACACGAGCGTGCCCCAGTCGGGTTGCTCCCCGCGGCGTGGGTCGGCGTGTTCGTAGAGCGCGGTGCCGTCGAACCGGGCCAACGCCCAACCGTCCTTGGGGAAGTGGGCCGGTACCCAGTCGACGATCACAGCGAACCCGGCCCGGTGCAGTTCGTTGACGAGGTGGCGGAAGTCGTCCGGCGAGCCGAACCGGGAGGTCGGTGCGTAGTACGACGTCACCTGGTAGCCCCATGACCCGCCATATGGATGTTCGGCGACGGGCAGGAATTCGACGTGGGTGAAGCCGGTGTCGGTGAGGTAGTCGACGAGTTCCGCGGCGAGCTCCCGATATGACAGGCCGGCCCGCCAGGACCCGAGGTGCACTTCGTAGACGCTCATCGGGGCCCGCAACCAGTCGGTTCGGGCGCGGCGCTCCAGCCACTCGCTGTCGCTCCACTCGAACTGTGGGGTGTAGACGATCGATGCCGTGGCCGGTGCCTGCTCGGCGGCGAACGCCATCGGGTCGGCCTTGTTTCGCCAGACCCCATCGGAACCGAGCACTTCGAACCTGTAGCGCGCTCCATCGCCGACGTCCGGTACGAACAGTTCCCAGATTCCGCTCGGCCCCAACGAGCGCATCGGGTGCGCCCGCCCGTCCCAGGAGTTGAAGTCGCCGAGGACCCGGACCCCCTGGGCAGCCGGCGCCCACACCGCGAAGGACGTGCCATCGACCTCTGCGACCGCGCCGCCGAGTCGACGGACGTGCGCGCCGAGCACCTGCCAGAGCTGCTCGTGCCGCCCCTCCACGATGAGGTGCAAGTCGAGCTCGCCGAGGGTGGGGAGGAAGCGGTACGGATCGTCTATGACGAAACGGTCCTGACCGTAGGTGACCTCGAGCCGATAGTCCGGGACGTTCGCCAGGTCGAGTTCACCGGTCCAGACGCCGGCCCTGAGGTGGGTCAGGGGGTAGCGGGTGTCGCCGACCAGCGCGGCGACCGTGGTGGCGTCCGGGCGGAACGAGCGCACGGTCACGGTGCGGTCGTTCGGGTGGGCACCGAGGATGGTGTGCGGGTTGTGATGCCTACCCGCGATCAGCCGGTCGATCTCTTCGGCTGGGAGGGTTGAATCGCCCGTCGACTCAGGCGACGATGCGCTCGATCGAGCCGAGCGGGATCGGGAGCCAGCTGGGTCGGTTCCGCGTCTCGTAGACAACCTCGTAGACCGCCTTGTCGAGTTCGAACGCTCGCAGGAGCCGTCCGCCGTCCCGCGGATCCGGGCCGCCGGCCAACGCGTATCCGTCGCAGAACGCCTCCCGATTGCGTTCTGCCCATTCGGCTGCGCGGTATGCCAGGTGCGGTTCCGCCGGATGGTCGGTCAGCAGGTGTCGCGCCGCGTAGTCGAATGATCGCAGCATGCCCGCCACGTCGCGCAGCGGGCTCATCAGCGCGACCCGCTGCTCGAGCGGGCGGGCCGGTTCGCCCTCGAAGTCGAACAGCACCCAGCCCGCCTCGGTTCGCATGACCTGACCGAGGTGGAAATCGCCGTGGATGCGCTGGACCGCGATCGGACCGGATTCTTCGGCGACCGCCTGGAAGGCGGCTCGCAGGCCCGCCTCGAACCGGCGAAGGGCGGGGACGGCGCCGAGCGCCGCGTCGAGTCGCTCTTGCATTCGAACCAGGGTCTGCGCTTGATCATCTGCGTCGGCGACCCCACTGGGCAGCGCCTCGGCCATCCGCTGATGCACCTCCGCGGTGGCCTGCCCCAGCCGCTCGGCCTCGGCGGCGAAGTCCCCGCCGACCTCGTCGGCGTGCAGGTCGCCCTCTGCGTACAGGTCGCGGACGCTGGTGACCGCGAGCGCCCACCCGTCGCTGGCGGACTTGAGGAACGGCTGGAGCATGGCGACGGTGGTCGGCTCACCGTCCAGCATGGTCTCCAGGTAGCCGAGTGGCGGCACGATCCGCAGACACCCCAGATCTGCGAGGGCCCGGGTGACCTCGAGGTCAGGGTTGAGCCCCGGCGAGATGCGCCGAAATAGCTTCAGGATGTAGCGGTCACCGTAGATCAGCGAGCTGTTGCTCTGTTCGGCGCCCATCATCAGGCTGGGTAGGTCGGTCTCCAGCCGGTCGGTGAGCCGGCGGAAGGTCATCGGTTCGACCGTCCATTCAGCCGCCAGCCCGGACAGCAGGATTCGGGTTGCCTCCTGATCGTGCGCGGCGTCGAGTACGGCGATCTCACCCGCCCACCCGACGAGCGCATGGTCGAGCCGCTCGGGCACGCTCGTCCGCAGCGAGAGGAAGAGTTGGTAGCGCTCGGCGCCGTCGCCGTGGTCGACCGCGACGACCAGATGGTCGAGGGTGGGGTCACGCTGGCTGAGCCGGGTCGTGTTCGAGATCGCCAGACTGTGGATCGGCCGGCCCTTGCCGCTGTACCAGCGTTGCTGAGGCAGCCAATCGCGCAGAAGCTCGGGCAATCCGGCCGGGAGTTCCGGGGTCGTGGTCAGCTCATCCCTCCACGTTCGAGAGCAGGAACCAGTAGAAGCCATGTCCGGGCGGCGTGAGCAGATAGGACAGCTCCCCGATCGGTGGGAAGTGCACACCACCGAGCAATTCGATCGGCGTGCGTCCCTCGAATCGGCGTAAGTCAAGTTCCACGGGTTGGGCGAAGCGCGAAAGGTTGTTCACGCAGAGCACGAGGTCGTCGCCGAATTCGCGCACGAAGGCAAGGACGCTCGGATTGGAGGATGACAGCTCCGAGTACGTGCCGAGGCCGAAGGTCGGGTGCTGGCGCCGAACACCGATCATCCGCCGCGTCCAATGCAACAGCGACGTCGCCTGGCGCATCTCGGCCTCGACGTTTAGTGCCGCGTAACCGTAGACCGGATCCATGATCACCGGCAGGTACAGCCGCTGCGGGTCGCAGGTCGAGAACCCGGCATTACGGTCCGGCGACCACTGCATGGGGGTCCGGACCCCATCCCGGTCACCTAAGTAGATGTTGTCGCCCATCCCGATCTCGTCCCCGTAGTAGATCACCGGCGATCCGGGTAGCGAGAGCAGCAGTGCGGTGAAGAGCTGCATCTGGTCCCGGGAGTTGTCGAGTAGCGGGGCGAGCCGGCGCCGGATTCCGAGGTTCGCTTTCATCCGCGGGTCCTTGGCGTACTCCGCGTACATGTAGTCACGCTCTTCGTCGGTCACCATTTCGAGGGTGAGCTCGTCATGGTTGCGCAGGAAGATGCCCCACTGGCAGTTCGCCGGAATCTCCGGGGTCTGCGCGAGGATTTCCGAGATCGGATACCGCTGTTCCCGCCGGACCGACATGAAGATTCGCGGCATCAGCGGAAAATGGAACGCCATGTGGCACTCATCGCCGGTCCCGAAGTATTCGACCACGTCCGCCGGCCACTGGTTCGCCTCGGCCAGCAGTACGGTCTCCGGGTACTGCGTCTCGATTTCCCTCCGAATCCGCTTGAGGTAGGCGTGCGTTGCCGGCAGGTTCTCGCAGTTGGTGCCGTCCGCCTCGAACAGATAGGGCACAGCATCCAGGCGAAAGCCGTCGATTCCCAGGTCCAGCCAGAACCGCAGTACCTCGATCATGACGCTCTGCACCGTCGGGTTCTCGAAGTTCAGGTCGGGCTGGTGCGAAAAGAACCGGTGCCAGTAGTACTGCCCGCGGACCGGGTCGAACGTCCAATTCGATTGTTCGGTGTCGACGAAGATGACCCGCGCGTCGCGGTACCGCTCGTCGCTGTCGGACCAGACATAGAAATCTCCGAACGGCCCGCTGGGATCCGAACGCGATGCCTGGAACCAGGGGTGCTGATCGGAGGTGTGGTTCATGACGAGGTCCGCGATGATCCGGATCCCGCGCTGGTGCGCCTCGTCGACGAGGAGCACGAAGTCGCCGAGGTCGCCATATTCGGGAAGGACCGACATGAAGTCGCTGATGTCGTACCCGCCGTCACGCAGCGGCGAGCCGTACATCGGAAGCAACCAGATGCAGTCGACGCCCAGCCACTGGAGGTAGTCGAGCTTTTGCCGAAGTCCGCGCAGATCACCGGTGCCGTCGTTGTTGCTGTCGGAGAAGCCACGGATGAGAACTTCGTAGAAGATCGCGCGCTTGTACCAGAGCGGGTCCCGGGGGGCCACTCGCGTGGGCGGATCCTGGGTCACTGCGGCAGCCGGCGAACGCTGAAAATATGCGCGGGTTCCACCGAAGGGTCGAGCCGGACGTAGCTTCTGGACCCCCAGTGGTACGTCGCACCGGTCAACTCGTCGGTTACCTCCAGCTGTTCGGACCAGGCGGCCCCGAGTGCGGGTAGGTCGAGGCTCAAGGTGCCTTCCCGTGCGCTGTGCGGGTCGAGGTTGACGACGACGAGCACGATGTCGTCCTCGGCAGCGGCGCCGGGCAGCCGCTTGGACCAGCAGATCAACTCGGGAGTGTCCACGGCATGGAAGCGTAGGTTGCGGAGCCGGCGCAGCGCTGGGTGCCGCCCACGCAGCTCGTTCAGCCGGGTCAGATAAGGGGCGAGGGTACGTTGCTCGCGGTCCGCGCCGGCCCAGTCCCTCGGCCGGTACTGGTACTTCTCCGAGTCGAGGTACTCCTCGCTCCCCGGCTCTGCGGCCACGTGCTCGAACAGCTCGAAGCCGGCGTAGACGCCCCAAGTCGGGCTGAGCAGTGCGGCGAGGGTGGCGCGAATCTTGAAGGCCGGCGGCCCCCCGGACTGCAGGTACGCATGCAGGATGTCGGGCGTGTTGACGAAGAAGTTCGGCCGCATGAAGGCGGCGTGTGGCCCGGCCAGGTCCCGGAGATAAGCCTCGAGCTCCCACTTCTCGTTGCGCCAGGTGAAGTAGGTGTAGCTCTGGCTGAATCCGACCTTGGCCAGGGCGTGCATCATCGGGGGTCGGCTGAAGGCTTCGGCCAGCCAGACGACGTCGGGATCGCTCCGCCAAATTTCGGCGATCAGGGACTCCCAGAACCTGATGGGCTTGGTGTGCGGGTTGTCCACCCGGAAGATGCGAATTCCGTGGGCCACCCAGTGCCGAACGATCCGGAGCACCTCGGCCGTGAGCCCTTCCGGATCGTTATCGAAGTTGAGCGGATAGATGTCCTGGTAGCGCTTGGGGGGGTTCTCCGCGTACTTGATCGAACCGTCGGAACGGGTGGTGAACCATTCCGGATGCTCGGCCAGCCACGGGTGGTCCGGCGAACACTGAAGGGCGAGGTCCAGGGCCACCTCGAGGCCCAGTTCGGCGGCGCCGGCGACAAAGGCGTCAAAGTCCTCGAGTGTGCCCAGTTCGGGATGGATGGCGTCGTGGCCGCCTTCCGGTCCGCCGATGGCCCAGGGCGAACCTGGGTCGGAGGGACCGGACTCGACGGCATTGTTCGGCCCCTTGCGAAAGGAGCGCCCGATCGGGTGCACGGGCGGGAGATAAACAACGTCGAAGCCCATGGCCGCGACCGCCGGGAGGCGTTCCAGCGCGGTGCGAAGGGTACCGGGCCGAACGTGTCCGCTCACCGGATCGGCCACCGCCCCCTCGGACCGCGGGAAAAACTCGTACCAGGATCCGACGAGGGCCCGCTCGCGCTCGACCATGAGCGCGGCGATCGCGCCCTTGGTCACCAACTCACGCACGGGGTGGTCATCCGTGGTCGCGATCACGTGCGGATCCAGCGCGACGGCCAGCCGTTCGTCTGCCGGCCGCGAGGCGTCTCGCAGGACCCGGCTGACCGAACGCACCAACGGGCGCAGATCCGGCGGTACCAAGCGAGCTGCCCGATCGTGCAGTCGGGCGCCTTCCTCGAGGACGAGTTCTACATCCTGACCGGCGCCCACCTTGATCTGCGCGTCGTGTCGCCAGGTAGCCAAGGGGTCCGACCACGCCTCGATCTGGAAGGTCCAGCGGCCGGCGCAGGTCGGCGTGACCGGAGCTTCCCACCGGTCGGTGCCCGGTGCGATGAGCACCATCCGGGTGAAGGGACCTGGACGACCCGCCGGATCGCGGAGGACGACGTTGGCGCCGACGACGTCGTGACCGTCACGGAAGACCGTTGCGGACACCATGACGGACTCCCCGACTACTGCCTTGGCCGGCCAACGGCCGCACTCGACGAGGGGATCCACGTCGAGGATGGGGATGCGTCCGATCATCTAGCCGAACCTACCCACCGAGCGGGGTGAGGTCACCCGGAATGGCGGCTGAGCGGGGGCGTGGCCTCGCCGCTAGCCTGCCCTTCCACGCACGGGTGATCGCCTAACGGGCGTGTTTCAGGATCGCTTGTCACCGCGAGGTGTGTCCAGCGGTCCCGTCAGCGGGCAGCCGGGATTTATGGCTTCTTCCCACCCTGTCAAACTGCCGGCG